>JAGBUH010000072.1 GCA_017630915.1 Clostridia bacterium | reverse complement strand
TGCGCTGCGGTCGGCTATTACAATAAAAAATCCCGAGGACACCCGTGTGCTTGAAATAACTGCTACGGCTTCAAGCCCCGAACTTGCAAAAAAAATCGTAGATTCTCTTTCTGTTATCGGGCCGGAAAAGGTTAATGAGGAATTGAGTTATAACAGTATCCGCGTTTATGAGGAAGGTACTTATAGCAATTGGGCAATAAATCAAGTCAGTTTCATTAGCTATATCAAATTCGGTCTTCTTGCCGGTGTGGCGGTATATGCGATATTCCTTTGTATGTTCCTGTTTGATAATTATATTCATACCGATGACGATATCGAAAGATATCTTGGTATAAGCATTATCGGTGATATTCCCGATGCAGATGCATCTAAAAAGAAGAATAAGTATAAAAAATACAAAAAGAGTGGAAATAAGTCATACTACGCTTCGTCCAAAGTATACGGAGCTTATGTTAATAATAACGGAAAGAAGGAGTAACTATGGAACCGATTCAACTTAAATTACCCGGTGACAACGATTTCTTTACCGAAGAAGCGTATAAAGTGTTGCGTACGAATATTCAGTTCTGCGGACAGGACGTTCGTGTAATTGCAATTACAAGTTGTAACGAAAACGATGGTAAAACGACCGTGGCGCTTCACGTGGCTAAAAGCTTTGCCGAACTTGATAAACGAGTTCTTTTAATCGATGCCGATATGCGTAAATCGGTAATGGCAGGCAGAAATACTACCGCGCAAATGACGAGCGGTTTGAGCGAAGTGCTTACCGGCATGTGTCCGATATCGGAATGTCTTTATCCCGTTATGAACAGTAAAATGCATATACTGTTTTCCGGTCAGTATCCCCCCAATCCCGTTGAGTTACTTAACGGTAAATATTTTGCGGCACTTATTGCCGAATGCCGTAAGGTTTATGATTATATAATCATTGATACTCCGCCTCTCGGTCAGGTTATCGATGCTGCTGTTGTTGCAGAAAAATGCGATGGCATGGCGATGGTAATAGGCAGTTCGAAAGTGCATTACAGAATGGCACAGGAAGTTGTTGAGCAAATCCAAAAAAGCGGTTGTAAGATGCTTGGAATTATCAGAAATAACCGTAAACAAAACAACAAAAAATATTATTACCGCAAATATTACCGTCACGATAGCAGCAAAGTTAAAAAACGTTAATTTAAAAACCGTTTCTTGCTTAATACAAGAAACGGTTTTTATTGTATTTTTAGGCGTATTTTGTTGACATTTGCAACACATGACTGTATAATAACAAGAAAGAAACGGAGGGATTTTGTATGATAAAAGACCGCATGGGCAATATTGTCGATTCGGATGTCGGTCAGGATAAAACTCTTTCTTTTCTGTATGAGAATAAATTCGGAAAAATCCTTAATAAACTGTTTGTGCGTAAATTTGTTTCGAATTTAGGCAGAGTTTATATGGAATCCCGATTTTCGAAAAAACGCATTGATAAACTTGTAAAATCTCATAATATAGATATGAGCGAATACGAACAACGCGAGTTTGCATCATTCAATGATTTTTTTACCCGAAAAATATTGCCGGGTAAGCGAGTTGTTGATACTGATACGAATTCGGTGATATCGCCTGCCGATTCGAAACTTACGGTTTATGATATTGATGAAAATAGCAAGTATCAAATCAAGGGTTGTGAATACAGTATTCAAACATTACTTGGCGGTGACGGAGAACTTGCAAAAGAGTATTTAGGCGGCAAATGTTTGGTTTATCGCTTGACGGTTGATAATTACCATCGCTATTGCTATCCCGACGGCGGTGTTGAACACAGTTATCGTTTTATCCCCGGTGTTTATCATACTGTTAACCCGATAGCTACCGAAAAAATCGACGTTTACGGAAAGAATTGCCGTGAACTCACCCTGCTTGATACAGATAATTTCGGTAGAATCGCATATATTGAAGTTGGTGCGATGATGGTCGGACGAATCAATAATAATCATAAAGAACGTTTCGAACGCGGCGAAGAAAAGGGTTTTTTCTCTTTTGGCGGCTCTACGATTGTTTTGCTTTATAAAAAAGATACTATTGTCATCGATGACGATATAACAATAAACAGTAAATCTGAAATAGAAACGGTTGTCCGTTACGGCGAACGTGTCGGAAGACGAGGAGAATAACAATGGAAAGAATGAATCTTGCATTAGGAAAAGAAGTTAAAATAACCAATCTTGTTCCGATAACCAACAGCTATGCTGCTGTCGAAAAAGGCAGAAAGGATATCCTCACCAACGGTATTATCGGCGATCCCTCCTCTTGTTATAACGGCGAATGGGTGCATTTTTATCGCGGAATGGGGAGAAGCCTTGTTGTTGATTTAGGTAAAACCTTTGCGGTTAACGGATTTAGCCTTGGATTTATACATGATACCAAAATGGGTATTTATTCGCCTGAAAATCTGAGATTTTTCCTGTCCGAAGACGGAAACGAATATTACGAAATTGCCGTTGTTGACGCACCATATCCCGCTTCGTTCGATATGCAGGTTAGAGTGGAATATAAAGCCGATTTGGAAAAGACTTATCGTGCACGATATGCTCGACTTGACTTTGAAGTTGAGGTAAACACGTTCTGTGATGAACTTCGTATTTACGGCGGCGAATCCGATGGTTTTGAATATAAACCCTCAGGCAAACAACCTATAAACGTCAATAAAGATTCGTTCGCTGATCGTAACGCACTTGATGGTGTGCACGATATCCCTTTGCTTTATTGGGGCTACTATCCCGAAGACGAACGTGTTGCAAGATTGAGAAAAGAAGATTATCTTCCTTTTATCGCCTATATAGACCGCAACGGCAATGTTCTTGACACAATGTTTGACGGACTTATGTTCCTAAACGTTCAAGGCAGATGTCCGTCGGGCGGTTCGCTTGGCTATCACGGTCCGCGTTCTGTGCTTTCCGACTGGGAATTTTTGCTTGAAGAAATGTTCATAGATGGCTTTAACTTGAAAGCACTCGATGAAGCGGTTGCTGATTTGAAAGCAAAACTCGGCATGGACAGCGATTATAAACTCAAATTCTACCTTACCGCACCCGTACCCAAGATTTCCACCGAACCCTTTGGCGATATGAACGGCGACGGTATAGAGGAAAAGATACTTTCCACTCAGGATTGTATCGACGCTTATGCTTGGTATGTTGACCAAGTTACCCGCCGTTATCAAGCCGAACATTTCGAAAATATATTGCTTGACGGTTGGTTTTGGAATAATGAATCGGCTTCTCGCGCAAACCGCGACGATGAAGAAGTTTTTGCAAAAGGTTGTATGGACGAACTCCATAAACGCGGTTATAAATGTATCTTTATTCCGTATTTTCAAGCAGGCGGATGCGAAAAGGTTGACAGAATCGGCTTTGACGTTACCACGATGCAACCCGGTCTTTCTTTCCAAGACGTTCTCGGACGTGAACCGCAGGGCATGATGCAGGATTTCACCGATTTGTGTAAAAAATACGGTTTCGGTGTCGAACTTGAAATACACCACGGTGTCAAGAACCAAGAAACCAAGAGAAAATACGGCCGTTTGTTCGATGAATATCTTATAGGCTGTATTCGTAACGGTATGATGACCGATACGATTCATACCTATTATCAGGTTGCAGGTCCCGGTGTGTTCCACTTCTGCGCTCACTCCAAGGATAATTATCAACGCGCAATTTACGATAAACTTTATAAGTTTATTAAAGGCACCTTGACCGAAGATGACGTTAATGTCGAAATTGAAGACAATATTTCGATCGAACCCGAAAAAGTGGTTGAAGAAATTCCCGAAACGGTTGAAGAAACTGTGGAAGAAGTTGTTGAAGAAGTTGTTGAAGCAACCGTAGAAGAAACGGTTGAAGAAGCACCTAAATCGGTTAAAGATAAGGTTATAGAACTTATTGAAAAAATCAAGGGCGAACTTGACGGAACAAAAGATGATATCGTTTCAAAACCCGTTGAAGAAATTTCCGAAACACCTACCGTAACCGATGAAGTTGCCGAAGACGTGGTTGAGGAAGAACCTAATGCGAAACGCATAAAATGCAAATGCAATAAAAGCGATTGCAAAAAAGCACTTCTCATCGGCGCAGGTGTAGCGGCGGCGATAGGCTTGATTTATCTTCTTTTTAAGGATAAAAAGGACAACTGATAAATGGATAAACGAAATCTTACTCTGCTTTGCGATTTTTATGAACTCACAATGGCAAACGGCTATTTCCTCTGCGGAAAACGTGATACTGTTGCGTATTTTGACGTGTTTTTCCGCGATGTGCCTGACGGCGGCGGCTTTGCGATAGCGGCTGGGCTCGGAGAAATAATCGAATATATCCGCGATTTGAGATTCGATGACGAAGATATCGAATATTTGCGTGCTCAAAACGTGTTTGACGAAAACTTTTTGGAATATTTAAAAGATTTTCGTTTCACAGGCGATATTTATGCCGTCCCCGAAGGAACGCCTATCTTTCCGCGCGAACCGATTTTAACGGTTAAAGCGCCCGTAATGCAGGCACAGTTTATCGAAACATATATTCTCACCGCGTTTAACCACCAATCGCTTATTGCGACTAAGGCTAACCGCATAGTACGTGCCGCCGACGGCAGACCTGTCAGCGAATTCGGTGCAAGACGTGCCCAAGGCGCGTCTGCCGCGCTTCACGGTGCCCGTGCGGCATACATAGGCGGTGTTAATTCTACATCGTGTGTGTTGAGCGCAAAGGATTACGGAATCCCTGCATCCGGCACGATGGCACATTCGTGGGTTCAAATGTTTGACGATGAATATACCGCGTTTAAGACCTATTGTGAACTCTATCCCGATAATGCAACCTTGCTTGTCGATACCTATAATGTACTTCACAGCGGTGTTCCGAACGCGATAAAGGCGTTCCGCGAATGCGGTATAACCAAGTGCGGTGTACGTATAGATTCGGGCGATATTGCGTATTTGACCAAAAAGGTACGTAAAATGCTTGATGAAGCGGGATTCCCTCAATGTAAAATCGTGATTTCCAACTCGCTTGATGAAAAAATTATTGTTGATATACTTCGCCAAGGAGCGCAAATTGATGCTTTCGGTGTTGGTGAACGTCTTATCACCGCGAAGAGTCACCCCGTTTTCGGCGGTGTTTATAAACTCGCGGCGGTGGAAGACGAATCGGGTAATATAATCCCGAAAATCAAGATAAGCGAAAACCATGAAAAAATCACTAATCCCCATTTCAAAAAATTGTACCGCCTTTTCAGAAAGAGTACGGGCAGAGCAATTGCCGATTATATTACGCTTCATGACGAAACGGTCGACGATACACAGCCAATTGAACTTTTTGATCCCGTTTATACTTGGAAACGCCAGACCGTTACCGATTATGAAGCGGTCGAATTGTTAAAACCTATCTTTATAAACGGCGAGTTGGTTTATGAAACTCCTGAACTTTCGGAAACCCGCGATTACTGCAAAGAGCAGGTCGATAAACTTTGGGACGAAGTTCGCCGTTTCGAAAACCCCCACCGTTATTACGTTGACCTTTCGCAAAAGCTGTGGGATTTGAAGAATGAACTT
This sequence comes from Clostridia bacterium, assembly GCA_017630915.1. Taxonomy (GTDB): domain Bacteria; phylum Bacillota; class Clostridia; order Oscillospirales; family CAG-382; genus Coliplasma. The sequence goes on along the minus strand of JAGBUH010000072.1, from coordinate 7,613 downwards.
CTTTCCAATGGCGGAAAACTCAAATAAAAACAAAAAAGTCCCGACATTTCGGGACTTTTTCGTTTCGCATGTATGAGTTTATCCCATACACGCGGTAAAGAGAGTGAGCAGGGAAATGAATATCGACGTACCTATAACCCCTTTGATGAATCCGTGTATAAATCCGTCGCGGTCATTCACTGCTCTTTTTGCCGATGCTACTAATTCTTTCATTTTTTATATCCTCCTTAAATTTAATTGTCTTTTATTTACTTTACAACCTTATTATAATCAACTGGGTGTACTATAATCGGGACATTAAAAACTTTTTAATAAAAAATACCGTTGCGCAAAACAACGGTATTTTTGATATCCGTAAGGATATCGGTTAAGTGAAATTGCATCTGCAACAAAACCTTACCGCAGTTAGCAGAAGGAGGTTAGAAAACTGCTAACGCGGTAAAGACAATCCTATTGAATAATCTAAATCACATTAAGGCAATTTTAAAATCCGTCTGTCAAAAGGGTTAAAGATAATGCCTAAAAAGGCTTCACTTCTTGGAAAAGGTTATTTTCCGTTAGTTTTTACAGGTCATCGGCATCTTGAATAGGCTTAAAACTAAAATCCAGTGGGACACCCGTGTAACTTCCCAACACATCGGAATTCATTTCGGGCACCATATTGTTTAATCCAAATAGGTCCGTAACGAGATTAGTGGGATAGTTGGCATTTTGTGCAAGTGGGTGCGGATAATAATATCGGTCTACATCATTGATACCTTTGGGAAACCTGTATCTTCTTCGTTTTCCCATTGTTGATGCTCCTGTCTGAGCGAATCTCTTTCGCTCGATACTATTATTGCCTAAACCGATTTTTTAATACATAAGTCCGTGTTGACAAATTAAGGAAAATATTTTAAAATAAATAAAGCGAAAGGACGTGATTTTTAATGCGAATAATAGGAATAGATTACGGCGACGCACGTGTCGGTATCGCTACAAGCGACGAAACCGGCTTTTTGGCAACTGCAAACTGCACCGTGAACGTGACTGGAATGCGTGACGCGTGTAAAAAGGTGACCGAAAAGATAAAAGAATTGGGCGGGACGAAAATAGTGCTCGGTTTGCCTAAAAATATGGACGGAAGCGAATCCTTTCGCGCCGAAAAGTCAAAGGCGTTTGCCGAAATGCTAACAACTTCGACAAACCTTGAAGTCGTTTTTGTCGATGAACGTCTGTCCACCGTCGAGGCATACACCTATATGAATATAACCGACTTCAACGGCAAAAAACGCCGTGAAGTCGTCGATGCCCTTTCGGCACAGATTATTTTGCAATCGTATCTTGATAGAGAGAAAAAATAGAAAAAGGACACGTTTGTGTCCTTTTTTCGTTATTATTGGGTGTGATGCAATTATGGATACAATTTACGGCGACAATTTGACAAATGCACCCTGTTGCGAAATTTGCACCCTGGTACAGATTTTTGAACCCCGTGCCGATAAAGTGCACCCCAAGAAATATTGAGAATCCTTGGAGTAACAGTTAGACAAATTGGAATTTGTCTAACTGCTTGTATTATAATTCTGAATTGGATAGTAGTTCTTCTGTCGTTCCTACCTGCCAATTGAACTCACTTTGAAAGTCTTGGAAGCATTCTTCACATATCCAGTAATACATATCTTCTGTGCAATAGAATGTACATAATTTATCTGTTAATGCCTTTTCCCAGCAGAATTCGCAGTGTTCATGCCAAAAGTGTTGGATTTTTTCACCTTCCAGGTATTCATGCCCGCGGTTTGTTTCCTTGACATGCTTTTTGGCATAGCGTTCGATTTTCCGGAAAAAAGCATTTTTATCTTTGTACGCAATTTCCCAAAATTCTGGGAATGTAATCTTATAAAGAGTTTTATTGGATAGATAATCTTCCTGACCATTAAGACGCCAATCAGACATAAGAACCTCCTGTCAAAATCAAGTTTATCTAATAGGATTATAACACAGACGCATATGGATTGCTATCAGAAAAACGAAAACCCTATGGAACCATGTATCCATGATTCCATAGGGAGATGGTCTGAGTGAGAGGATTTGAACCTCCGGCCTCTTGGTCCCGAACCAAGCGCTCTACCAAACTGAGCCACACCCAGATATTAAATTGTTATTTTTAATTGAACGCCCGAACCAAGCGCTCTTCCTGTTGTAACTACGGCTCTGTCTTCGTTCACACAGTTCACTCGCCAATCGCCAAGTTACTGCCACTCATTTTTCCTCGCTTTATCCGTCACCGACGGCGCTCGGAAAAATTCCCCTGTTGTAACTACGGCTCTGTCTTCGTTCACACAGTTCACTCGCCAATCGCCAAGTTACTGCCACTCAAAACGGCTTACTGCATCCGCCACAGGCGGCGCGCGCCGTTTTTCCCCAAACTGAGCCACACCCAGATATTCGATTGTTGCAAACTGCAAACGATATTATACTACAAATACGTCGAGTTGTCAACCTATTATTTTTGCTACAACAATATAATCTTTGAATTTCTACTAAATCTATCCAATAAAAAGTCTAAAAATGCGCCTATTGACAAATCGTTACAGAGGTGTTAAAATAATAAAAAGAGTTTGTTGAAAATTCTATTTTATTTTATAATACGAAAGGACAAAACTCATGGGCAAATTTGTAGTAAAAGAAACAGCAACCGGTTTTAAATTCGATCTTAAAGCAGGTAACGGCGAAGTTATCGCTACCTCCGAAGTTTACACCACCAAGGCAGCTTGCCTTAACGGTATCGAAAGTGTTAAGAACAACTGCGTTGGCGAAGTTGAAGACCAAACCGTTGAAAACTTCGAAACCGTAAAGCATCCTAAATTTGAAATGTACACCGATAAAGCAGGTGAATTCCGCTTCCGTCTTAAAGCGAAGAACGGCGAAGTTATCGCTACTTCCGAAGGCTATAAAGCGAAGAATAGTTGCGAAAACGGTATCAACAGCGTTAAGAAAAACGCTCCCGATGCTGAAATCGAATACGCTGAATAATTTGTAATAGACATAAACCTCATTTCTCGAAAAGTGAAATGGGGTTTATTTTTTGTCGTTTTTTGAATAAAATGTTAATATTTTCGTTTAAAACTATCGTGTGAGTGTAGTGTTAAAAAGACGCTTATAAGTTACAATGTATTTAATTAAAAGATTATAAAGTAATGGTTTTAAAATGTGTTTTGTGTAATTGTCCTACTCATACCGCTTTTACTTTGTTTTATGCAAAATTGGCGGATAATAAATTTCGGGAGGAACAGCCATGCCACGCAAAAAAGCTATACCCATCGCGACTTCAAAAGCGGAATTGGATTATGAAAAATTCGGGGACATGCTTCGTGCCGCAATAAAAGCAAAAGGCTATACACAAGCCGTGTTTGCCGAAGCGGTCGGTATTTCCTATTCTTCCATGATGGCGATTCTTCAAGGTAAAAGGCATATATATCTGCATACTTATGTAAAAATGCTTGATGTATTGGGAATTAACGATAATATGCTTTTCGGTGTATCCGAAGAAAATGACAACAAAAAACATTAAAAAGTTTAGTTAAAGGAGGGCGCGGCGTAATGGACTTACTTTTCAAACGAGGCAAAGCAAGGCGTTTTATATTGATTTTATTCGATGTTTTAAGTCTTTTGTCGATTAACACTATATATTATTTCTCGACTCGCGTTTTTGCTACTTCTCCTACATATACAGCTGTTCCGTATGTTTATAACTCGATTATTCTTGTGATGGCCGTGTTTATATTCAGGGGCGTTTTCAAGGTATATTCTAACGTTTGGAGATATACAAGTACCAAAGCGTATTTAAGTCTTATAGTTGCCGACGTTTGCGGCGCAATCGTTTCGGTTATTTTATCACGTGCGTTTGGTATTTATTGCGGTATTTGGCAATTTGTCAACGTGTCGTCGCTTTCCGCTTTGTTTGCAATCGCCTCTCGCTATGTTTATCGCCTTATATATAAACACCGCAACATTGCAGATCATGAAGAAGGTCCTTCGATTAACGTTGCAATAGTAGGTGCAGGTCAGTTGGGCGTTTTGCTCGCGAGCGATTTGACAAATAACCGCCGCTCTGTCTATAAACCCGTTTTCTATATTGATAAAGATAAAACCAAGGTCGGTTCTCGTGTTTACGGTCTTCCCGTTTACTATGAAGATACCGCCGTTTTCGAACAGATAAAACGCGACGGTATCAGCGAAATCTTTATTGCGTTAGGCAACATTTCCAGCGAAGAAGCAACCCGTCTTTATGATTTTTACAGTTTAAGCGGTTGTAAAATAAAGATTTATGACCTTCCTGTGCGCGATACCGACAGTCACGGTCTTGCGAAACCCTCGATTCGTGAATTCCAAATTGAAGACCTCTTGTTCCGCGAACCTGTTAATATTACTGAAAAGGAAGATTTGAAGTATTATTCGGGAAAAACTGTGCTCGTTACGGGTGGGGGCGGTTCGATAGGTAGTGAACTTTGCCGTCAAATCGCAAAGTGCAACCCGAAAAAACTTGTTATTTTCGATATTTACGAAAATAATGCCTATGAAATCCAACAGCAACTTGCGCGCACTTACGGTTCGGATTTGGATTTTGCTGTTGAAATTGGTTCGGTACGTGACAGAGTCCGTTTGGACTGTATCTTCGCTAATTACCGCCCGGACGTTGTATTCCATGCCGCCGCGCATAAGCATGTTCCGCTTATGGAACAAAGCGGTTGCGAAGCGATCAAAAATAACGTTTTGGGTACTTATAATACTGCCGACATGGCGGAAAAATACGGCGTTGAAAAGTTTATTCTTATCTCCACCGATAAAGCCGTTAACCCGACTAATATTATGGGCGCATCAAAACGCGTTTGCGAAATGGTCGTTCAATGCCGTACCGACAGCAAAACGTCGTTCGCGGCAGTTAGATTCGGTAACGTTCTCGGCTCAAACGGTTCGGTAATTCCGTTGTTCAAACAACAAATCGCCAATGGCGGTCCCGTTACCATAACCGATAAACGTATTATCCGTTATTTTATGACGATTCCCGAAGCGAGCCAACTTGTTATGCAAGCAGGCGCTATGGCGAAGAAAGGCGAACTGTTTGTGCTTGATATGGGCAAGCCTGTTCGTATCTATGACCTTGCGAAAAACATGATAAGACTTTCGGGATTTGAACCCGAAGTTGACATTAAAATCGAAGAAATCGGTCTTCGTCCGGGCGAAAAACTTTATGAAGAATTGCTTATGAAGAACGAAACGCTGGACAGAACCGATAATAATATGATTTTCATCGAGCGCGATGCTCCGCTTACTCGCGATGAAGTCGAACGCCGTCTTAACGTCTTGAAATCCGCCGTCGAAGAATCCAACACGGTTCTCGGCTCGGAACGTATCAAGGCGGCTGTCGCAGAGGTTGTTCCTACTTTCCGCGACCCTGCTGTTATCAATAGTAAAGCCGCTTCTTCGGAAGAAATGCAACAAGTAAAAAAGTAATACTTAAAATGAAAGAGGTTGTCAAACGACAACCTCTTTTGTATGTTTATTTGCTTAATGCAGGGAACTTTTTGTACAACGCCTTGACGATGAAGAACGATGCAATCGAAGAAACGATTCCCACGACGATACCGCCCAAAATGTCGGTAGGGAAGTGAACGTAAAGATAAAGACGTGTAAATGCAATAAGCGTTGCGAAAACCATCGACGAAATACCGAACCACTTTTTGTCGTAAGCAAAAACAGCACAAGCGGCGGCAAAAGAACCCGATGTATGTCCCGACGGGAACGAGAAATCATGCGGCGCATCGATTATAAGCGCAATTCATTCTCTTAAATCATAGGGACGAACGCGCGCGATAAGCGGTTTTAGCGTAATGTTGCAAACAATAAGATTTATAAGCAACGAAATGCAAACGGTTATACCAATCTTGCGAGTTTTGGGAATGAAAGAAAGCGTTAAACCCAAAACAATCCAAAACCAACCGCCGTTTCCGAAAAAGGTAATGAATTGCATTAAACCGTCCATAAACGCGCAAGAAAAAGTTTCGCGGATAAAATCAAGTATAGCGTATTCGAATTCCATAATATCCCCCTTGAATTATTGGATATATTCTACCACACCTGTCGAAAAATGTCAATGCGAAAGGGAAAGCTAAAATCACCCGTCAATTTGTATATTTGGCGCTATTGTTTTGAACCTTTCGGCGTTTTCGGTATGAATAGGAATCAAAAATTTGGGGTTGACAGTTTCAATCAATTTTTTGATAGCACATTCGTCGGCGTGTCCGCTTGTGTGTAGGGTGACTATTTTCAAACCTAAGCTTTCACATTCGGACAAAAAAGTTTTCATATCTTCATTTTCGCGATATCCACTCCAAAAGGAATACACCAATATGCCATTTTCAAATGACATTTGAGATGCAAGTGATTTTAAATATCGTAACATCGAATTTCTGACACACATAACAAATCGCTTTTTCGCAATAAACGATTTGCCGACCTTATGTTCGTATTTTTTTAGCAAGTCAAATTTTTTGTTAGTTGTGATAAAAGCAAATACGTCATTAAATGTGGGGGTGGGGATACTACTGCTTGCAGCAGTCGCAATGTCTGCCATGTAAACCTCTTCCAAGAAAATTCGATTGCTTCTTTTGGCGGCGCGGTACATTGTGACAATTCTGTCTATGTTCATCGAGGATTGAAGCACAAAAATCGGTCCCGATGTATTGCGAAACAGCTCTGTTGCTTGTTCTTCTATGGCGGCTTCGGTAATCGGTTTGTAATTTTCGCGCGAAAGTGTTGTGCCTTCGCAGAGTAATTTATTCACGTTTTTTGGAAGCGAATTCAATAACCCCTCGAAAGATTTTCGACCATTTGAACGAAAATCGCCGGTGTATAATACCGATTCTCCGTCTGCTTCGCATAACAACATATAACTGTCAAACGCCGAATGGTCACATAAAAAGGGTGTTACCATGATGTCCCCGACAGTAATCGGTACTTGATTGCGGAGAAATCCTTTCGGGGTAACAGTTTCTTTTTTCTTGTAGCGGTCAGATGCTTCGATTATCCTAAAACTCGCTTCTCCCATATAAATTGGGATATCCTTGTGGGTGCGATAGGCAAGTCCGAAATGGTCGCCGTGATAGTGTGAAATGAAAATTGCATCATAACCTGCGCTATCAAATAAGCCCTCGATTTTTGGCGATTCTTGATTCTCATCGCCGTCAAGTTCAAGACCTACATCTAACAGTATTTTTGTCTTGTCGGTAGAGATTTCAACGATATTGCCGCCGATTTGTTTTTTTCCTCTATGAATATGTATTTTCATTGCTTTTTGTTTTCCAAAAATGTATTATTCATATAAACTTGCGTTGCTTAAATCAATTGCAGTTTCATTACTATTTATAATTAAAACATAAAATGGGCGAATGATATCAAGACTATACACCGCGCGTTTTATGGCGCCGTTTTCTTTGTCGCAACCCGCAAACAAAAACAAAATTTCGGTCTTTAACTTGTCCAACTCTTTGATTGGCGTGTCAGTCAACCCCAATTCATATTTTGCTTTTGCTATTGATTCAACCGATTTAATTAGTTCGTCATATAAATCA
>JAGBUH010000071.1 GCA_017630915.1 Clostridia bacterium | reverse complement strand
ATCGGCGTTGAAGTATGTTATTTCAAGCGCAAGGAAACAAATATAAAACTCACAACCGCAGACGACGTTCCTATCGCGGAAGTTTTAATGAAGAAGGTTCTTATATGATTAGAATTGGTCAGGGTTACGACGTTCACCGCCTTGTAAAAGGCAGAAAACTTATTATGGGCGGAAAAGAGATTGAGTACGAAAAAGGTCTGCTCGGTCACTCGGATGCCGACGTGCTCACCCACGCGATTTGCGACGCGCTTTTGGGCGCGGCGGCGTTGGGCGATATCGGAAGACGTTTCCCCGATTCCGACCCGAAGTATAAAGACGTCAGTTCGCTTAAATTACTCGCCGAAGTCGGAAAAATGCTCAAAACAATGGGTTGCGAGATTAACAACATCGACGCGATCATCATCGCGGAAGAACCCAAGTTTTCTCCCCACATCGACGAAATGCGCCGTAATATCGCCGACACGTTGAACATCGGCACGGGCGCGGTCAGTATCAAAGCAACCACCGAAGAAGGTCTTGGTTTCACAGGTAAAAAAGAAGGTATCGCGGCAAGCGCGGTTGCCATCATTAACGAATAAAAAGAGGTTTTTATGTCAAAACAGTATCTTTCGGGTAAGGTTATCACCCCCGACGGCATAATCAATGGCTCGGTTTCCTTCGAAAACGGACTTATCAGCGAAGTTAAAGAAGGCAACGCCGAAAACAATTACTACATAGCCCCCGGTTTTATCGATATCCACGTTCACGGCGGCGGCGGTCACGACTTTATGGACGGTACGGAAGAAGCGTTTTTGGGCGCGGCGAAATTACACGCTTCGCACGGTACTGCTACCCTCCTCCCGACCACACTCACCTGCCCCGATGAAGAACTTTTCCATTCCTTTGACGTTCTTCGCAAGGTTCAAAAAGACGAAACTTACGGTGGAATGTTCTACGGTATGCACCTTGAAGGCCCCTACTTTTCTTCGAAGCAAGCGGGCGCGCAAGACCCTAAATACTTGAAGAACCCGACAAAAGAACATTACGAAGCGATACTTAAAAAGGGTGAGGGTATCATCGCGCGTTGGTCGGTCGCTCCCGAACTTGACGGTGCAAACGACCTCGGCGACAGATTGAAAGAGCTTGGAATATGCGCTTCTATGGGTCACTCCGACGCGCTTTATGAAGAAGTGCTTGAAGCGGTTAAACACGGCTACACTCATCTTACCCACTTTTACAGCGGTATGAGCGCATTGGTTAGAAAACGCGGTTACCGTTACCCCGGTATGATTGAAAGCGGTTATATGATTGACTCGCTCAAAGTCGAAGTTATCTGTGACGGCAAACACCTTCCGCTTTCGATGTTGAAGTATGTATTTACCGCAAAGGGTGTCGAAAAAACCGCCCTTATCACCGACGCGATGCGCGGCGCAGGTATGACCGAGGGTAAAACCATTCTCGGTTCACTCGAAAACGGTCAGGAATGTTATATCGAAGACGGCGTTGCAAAGATGCCAGGCGGCGAAGCGTTCGCAGGCAGTATCGCAACCACCGACCGTCTTGTCCGCAACGCGATTGCCGCAGGCGCGACACTTGAAGAAGCGGTTAAGATGATGACTTCCACTCCTGCCGACATTATCGGCATTAAGGACAGAGGCGAAATCGTTTGCGGAAAACGCGCTGACTTTACTGTATTTGACGATGAAATAAATATTGTCGCTGTTATTTCGGGCGGCAAAACTATATACGAAAGGTAATTTAAACAATGGCTATTATTAAACAAGGAAAGTTGACAAACTTACTTATCTCGCATTCGAAACAAGAGCGGAAATGGGCGAATATGCGGCAAAAGAAGCTGCAAAAGAAATCAACCGCCAAATCGCAGAAAAAGGCACTATCAATATGATTTTCGCCGCTGCACCCAGCCAAAACGATTTCCTCGCTTCGCTTATCAAAGACGAAACTATCGACTGGTCGAAGATTAACGCGTTCCACATGGACGAATATATTGGTCTTGCCGCTGACGCTCCTCAGGGCTTCGGCAACTTCCTCAAAAACGCAATTTTCGGCAAAGTTCCTTTCAAATCGGTTAACTACATCGACTGCACCGCGGTTGACCCCGAAGCAGAATGTGTTCGTTACTCTGCACTTTTGACCGCTAACAAGTGCGACATCATCATCATGGGTATCGGCGAAAACGGTCACATCGCGTTCAACGACCCCCACGTTGCAGACTTCAACGACGAAAAGGTTGTCAAGGTTGTTTCGCTCGACGAAACCTGCCGTATGCAACAAGTCAACGACGGTTGCTTCGCGAAGATCGACGACGTTCCCAAGTTCGCGCTCACTCTCACCATCCCCACTCTCGTTGCGGCAGAAAGCGTTTTCTGTATCGTTCCCGTTAAGACCAAAGCAAACGCCGTTAAGAACACCATCCTCGGCGAAGTTGGCGAAGCATGCCCCGCAACCATTCTCCGCAGACACGACAACGCAACCCTTTATCTCGATGCCGACAGCGCATCTCTCATCTAATTATTAACGAATGAACGTAAAAATCAGCCGATTGCAGGAGGGGGTATATCTCGCCTCCTGCAAAACCGACAAATTCAAATCCGCCGTTATGACGGTTTCTTTTGCCGTACCGCTTGACAGCGATACGGCTTCCGGCTATTCTCTGCTGACGAATTTAATGTCTTTATCGACGGGCAAATATCCAACGATGCAATCGTTTTCGATTATCAAAGACGAGCTTTATGCGTTGGGTTTGGATGCCTATGTCCAACGCAGAGGAGAGCTTTTGTTGGTGCGGCTGGAAATCAATTCTATCGCCGATTCGTATGCGTTCGACGGTGAAAAGGTTTTGTATCGCGCCACCGAACTGTTGGGTGACGCGATATTCAATCCCCATTTGGAAAACGGCATTTTTCCCGAAAATAAAGTGGAATACGAGAAGATCTGCCTGATTGAAGAAATAGAATCATTAGTCGAAAACAAACATTCATACGCGATGTTGAGAGCACGTCAAATCATGTGCCCCAACGAACCCTTTTCGGTCGATGCGGCAGGCGAAATTGACAAGGTTCAAGCATTAGACGGCGAAAAGTTGATGCCGTTTTACCGCAACATTATCGAAAACGCCCCTGTTTTCATCACCTATGCGGGTGAAGCCGATTTCGAATACGTAGAAGAATGTGTCAAAGCGCATCTTCCCTTTAAAAAACGCGATTCCTATCTTCCCGATTCGGTGATTCATACTCCGAAAAACGAAATTACCCGTGTTTGCGAACAAATGGAAATGGAACAGAGTATTCTCGTGCTCGGGTTCACCACAGAAATGGCAAATACACCGCAAAAACGCGCTATTTTGACGGTTTTTGACGAGATTTTCGGCGGCAGCCCTGCAAGTTTGCTCTTTATGAACGTGCGCGAAAAAGAGGGACTTTGCTATTACTGTTCGTCATACCCTGCGGGACGGAAGAATATTCTTTTCGTTTCAAGCGGTATCGAACACGGGGTCGAGGACAAAGCGATAGAATCTATTTACCGCCAAGTAGATACGATGAAATCGGGCGATTTTACCGAAGAAGACATCAAAAACGCAAAAAATTCGATTGTCCGTTCGCTTTTGAGCGCGGAAAACAACCTAAATTCGATCAGCGGATACCTTCTCGGTCAGATTCTGAACAACGACTCGGTCACTATTGAAGAAAGTATCAATTTGGTTAACGAAGTCACGAAAGACGAAATTGTCGCGTTCGCGCAGACCGTCACCCCCGAACTTGTTTATATCCTCGGAGGTGCAGAATGAACCGATTTAAAGTTAAAGAAAACAAACGATTAAAAGAAAAATATTACTATACCCAACTTGACAGCGGTTTTAAAATAACCGTCATTCCGAAAGATTACCCCACCGCGTTCGCTATGGTCAGTTGCGACTTCGGCAGCGCGGATATTGAATACGAAAAAAATCAACAAATATATAAATTCCCCGCAGGTACTGCTCACTTTTTAGAGCACAAAATGTTCGAAAACGAAGATGGAAGCGACGCTTTTTTGGAGTTCGACCGTTTCGGCGGCAACGCCAACGCCTTCACTTCGTTCGAAAACACGGGTTATTATTTCTCCTGCACCGACAACTTTTTCGAAAACCTTAACGTGCTGTTAAAAGCCGTGTCGTCGGTTCATTTCAGCGACGAATCGGTCGAAAAGGAAAAGAAAATCATCGCGCAGGAAATTACGATGTATGAGGATTCCCCCTCGACAAACGTCGCCAAAAATCTAAGCCGTGCGCTGTATTTCTCCCACCCGACTATCCACGCCGTTTCGGGCACGGTTGAAAGCATTTCGGAGATAACGAAAGAAACTCTTTTTAGGGCATACGATGATTTTTATGTCCCTGCCAATATGTCGCTTTGCGTTTGCGGAAATATCGACGCATTAACGGTTTTGGAAATCGCGAATAAGTATTTCGGCACAAAAAAAGGTACTCGCCCAAAGACGATGTTCCCCGATGAGCCGAAAACCGTAAACAAGAAGGTTTTTACCGAAAATTCGATTGTTGCGAGTCCGCTTTACTGCATCGGTATCAAATGCAACCCCTTTGAAGAAAACGACCTTGCTTCGCACCGTTTCGCGACCGCGTTGCGCCTTGCGATATCGCTGATTTTTGGCAGAGCGAGTGATTTTTACTGTCAAAATTATGCAAAAGGGCTTCTCAACGAGCGTTTTTATGCAGGATATACTCAATCAAAAAATTGCGCCCACATCGTCATTTCGGGAAGCGGAAGCGATTATAACACCGTAATGCAGGAAGCAATCAAGGCGATTGAGGACAAAAAACGTAATTTCTTCACGAATGAAGAAATTGTCAGAGAAAAACGCGCCGCTTATGCCGAATCGTTAACGCTTTTCGATTCGGGCGAAGACATCGTCGCCTCAATGGCGGCTTGCGCGCATTTAAGTTACGACGATTTTGACGGGATTGATGCCCTTTGCGATATCACGCCCGAAGAAATAAAAGAAGCGCTTTGCTCGGTCAACACCGAAAACTGCGCGATTAGTATAATACAGAAAGGAACCGATTGATTTATGAATAAAATCAACTTCCCCGGTTTAGGTCTTGAATTTAACATCAGCGAAACCGCATTTACTGTGTTCGGATTGGAAATAAAGTGGTACGGCATTATCCTTACAACAGGTATTTTACTCGCGTTTTTCCTCTTTTACTACTTAGCGGTAAAGCGCGAAATGCTTGATGCCGACACGGTTTATAACATCGTGCTTCTCATTTTGCCGATTGCGATTATCGGCGCACGTTTCGTCTATGTCGTGACAGAATGGGACAGATTCAAAGGCAAAGGTTTTATCAATATGATAAATATCCGCAACGGCGGTATCGCGATTTACGGCGCGATTATCTTCGGTCTTGCGGCGGTACTTATCTATAATAAAGTCAAAAAGACCAGTTCGCTTTCGATGCTCGACGCACTCGCGCCCGCAGTTATGTTAGGTCAAACCATCGGTCGTTGGGGCAACTTCGTCAACGCCGAGGCATACGGTTGGTCGGAGGGTGTTGATAAACTTCCTTGGAGAATGGAACTCGAAAAATACGTAATCGACGGCAGACTCAACCCGCCCGAAGTTACGTCTGTTCACCCCACCTTCCTTTATGAATCGATTTGGAACTTTATCGGTCTTGCAATCATCCTCATTTTCCTTTACCGCAAAAAGAAATTCAACGGCGAAATCTTTTTCGCATATATGGGTTGGTACGGTCTCGGCAGAGCATACATCGAAACGCTCCGCGCCGACAGTCTTTACATCGTCGGAAACATTAAATTCTCGGTTGTTGTCGGTATTCTTTGCGTTATCGCGGCAATCATCGGCGAAATCACTCTTTACAAACGTTATAAAGAAGAACAACTCGAAATGTCCGACTACAAATCGGCGTTCGAAGCGGTCAAAGTCGCTTTGAGCAAAGAGGAAGATGCTTTGAAACAAAGCGAAACCGAAGAAGTTGACGAAATTGAAGAACTTGAAGATGACGACGAAGAAACACTTGCCGAACAAGACCTAATTGACGGCGATATAAATGAAATCGAACCCGACACGGAGGAATAATTGATATGAATATTATCGACGGAAAGGCAATTTCGGCAAAATGCAAAGCCGAAACAGCAGAAGAAATAAAGGCGCTCACCGCCGACGGAAGACGTGCGCCCTGCTTGGCGGTTATCCTCGTCGGTGACGACCCTGCGAGCGCAGTTTACGTTCGCAACAAGAAAAAGGCGTGCGAAGCGGTTGGCATTACAAGCCTTGAATATCTGCTTTCTGCCGACGAAACCGAAGAAAAGTTGCTTGAACTTATCGATTTTCTTAACAAAGACGAAACTGTTGACGGCATTCTCGTGCAAATGCCCGTGCCCAAGCAAATCGACCCCGACAGAGTTATCGAGGCAATCAGCCCCGACAAAGACGTCGATGCTTTCCACGCGTACAACGTCGGCAAACTTTTTACAGGTTCGCCCCGTTTTCAACCCTGCACTCCCGCAGGTGTTATGCGCTTGATTCACGAATCGGGCGTTGAAGTTTCGGGCAAAAACTGTGTCGTTGTAGGCAGAAGCAACATCGTCGGCAAACCTATGGGCGCGCTTTTACTTGCCGAAAACGGAACGGTTACTATCTGTCACTCGCGCACAAAAGACCTCGCATCGTTCACCAAGAATGCCGATATTCTTATCGCCGCAGTAGGCAGACCGAAGATGATTACAGGCGATATGGTTAAAGAGGGCGCGGTGCTTATCGACGTGGGTATTAACCGCGTTGGTGACAAACTCGTCGGCGATATCGACTTTGATGCATGTGCCGAAAAGGCGTCTTACATCACCCCCGTTCCCGGCGGTGTCGGACCTATGACTATCGCGATTTTGATGCAAAACACCCTTACGTCTTATAAAATGAGGTTTGGACTATAAGAGCAACACAAAAGGAACCCTGTTTATGGGTTCCTTTTTCTATTTATTTTTCTATTTGTCGGTATTCTTTTCCTTTTTGAAAATCCTTGCTTTAATCCCCGACCACATAAGGATAATAACCTGAGCAGGTATGCCGATTACGAAAATCAGCCATTTGGAATAATCGCTGAAAGTGAGATAAACACTCGCAAGCAAACTCCAAACCAAAATCGAAATGAAAAGGAAGTTGAGTTTCGTTTTGCCCCAGATTGAATTAAAAACAATCAAAATTATCGAGCATATCGGCACACAGTAAACGTAGGCAAGCCAAATACGGCTCAAATCGGTCGCCAAACCGAGAATAACGAAAGCAAACGTTGCCAAAAGGAAAACCAACATACAGGAAAGACCTGTAATGAGAATACGGTTCTTTCGTATTTGCTTCGGAACGCTTTGCATCTTCGCGTTTATCGGGTGCACGTCTTCAAGGAGATAATCGACCGTCACGCCGAACAAATCGGAAATCTGTTTAAGAACGATGACGTCGGGAATGGATTCACCGCGTTCCCATTTCGAAACGGCTTTGTCTGAATAATTTAATTTTTCGGCGAGTTCTGCCTGCGTAATCGGAACAGCCTTGCGAAGTTCGGCTATATTATTTGCAATTATTCGCTTATAATCATCCATGCCCTTGCACCTCCTTTTTTTCATAATATCACAACTCAATCCCATTTGTCAAGTGGCAAAACCATTGATATTCCTTGCTTTTCTACCGTCGGTAGAGTGGTAGAAAATTCGCTCTACCGAGCCAAACCCTGACAGTCGGGTTGAAATATTAAGGTGTAGGTGGACTTTTGACGTTTTCGCAGGTAATATAAACGCAGATGGAAACAGACGGAAATGACTTTTCGGTTGTAACCGAAAAGCCACCTTGAAATGCGACGTTTTTTGAAAGGAAGATTGGGTTGAAAAAAATCAAAATTTACGGTGATTCAATTCTAAAAGGTGTTATGTTCAACGAGGAACTTAACAGATATAAACTTTTCGGATACCGTTACGAAAAATT
>JAGBUH010000070.1 GCA_017630915.1 Clostridia bacterium | reverse complement strand
TATTATCACCGCGTGGCAGTTTACGATCTCGAGCCCGACACACAATACGTATATCGTTTGAGAAACGGAAGTGTGGTTTCGAAGAACTATTATTTCCAAACCGATCCCACCGATGCTTTCAGCTTCGTTTTTGTAGGCGACCCTCAAATCGGTGCATCGGGAAGCTCGGGTAACGATGGTACCAACTGGAATAATACCATTAACACCATCAACCAAATGTTCCCGGAAAATGCATTACTCGTTCTTGCGGGTGACCAAGTCGAGCTTTATAACAGCGAATCGCAATATAACGATTTTCTTTCTCCCTCGCTCTTGCCGTCTTACGCTATGGCGCGTTCTATCGGTAACCACGAATCGTATTATAAAATCGACGAGAACTACCCCAAGAGTCTTTCACTTCACAAAGAGCATTTTTACGATCCCAACACTCTTGTAAACGGCAAGAGTCTTGGCGCAACAGATGCGGGCGGCGACTATTGGTACACATATAACAACGTTTTGTTTATGCACGTAAACTCCAATAACAGAAGTATCGCCGAGCACGAAGAATTTATGAAAGCGGCGATTGCTGCCAATCCTTATGCCGCTTGGCGCGTTGTTGTAATGCACTATGCGATTTTCGGTGCGCATTATTATGACGATAGCTTGGTCGGTGACAAACGTGCTGCATTCACTCCCGTGTTTGACGAACTCGATATCGACGTTGTTCTTAACGGACACGAGCACCTTTATGCAAGAAGCTATATGATGGAAAATAACTCTACCACTCCGAAGGTTGTTTCTTCGAGTGTTAAGAGTGTAACCGACCCTGCGGGTATCCTTTATATCACCGCGTCATCGTCTTCGGGCTCGAAGTATTACGGCTTCCTTGATGATTCCTTGCTTCCTCACATTGCGGTGAAGCAAAAGAACCTTACAACATTCACCAATATTGAAGTAGATGTGGATTCATTCAAGCTCACTACATACAACGTCAGCAACAAAGCGGTGATAGATACTTTTGAAATAGTCAAAACCGATCCTCGCACAAAGCCCGACGATATCAGCTTGGCATTTGGCAAGGATTATACTACCACCACGCCTAACAGAAATGACGGTTGGGATGACGACGGTTACAAGTTGACCGACGGCAAGAAGTCGAACCCCGATGGCTCGAAGACCGTTTATTCGGGTTGGGACAGCGAATCGGTTGAAGTTGTTGTCGATTTGGAGACTGCACAACCCTCCGACACCTACTCTGTCTATGCAGTCGGCGGTAACTGGGGAATAAAACTCCCGAAAGACGTTTTGTCGCTCGAGGTTTACGGTTCGGACAACAAAACAAGCGGATATAAGCTCATTTCGAGCGCGTCTGTCGGTGACGCTACACTCGTTGGCGGTACAGGCAAGAATGACAACACTTGGAGTACTTATGAATTGACTGCTTCGGTTGACCGCGCGGTTTCTTATAGGTATATTAAATTTGTTATCAATCACACCCCTACCGACACGTTAGAGCATATTTGGATTGACGAAGTCACCATTGATTATAACACTGCGCCGAAGAATATTCTTGTGGGTAAAGAATACGAGCTTTCGGGTTGTGGCAACAGAGCGAAATATTACGCTAACCTTGCAGACGGCGTTGCGGCATCCGGCCCGTTCGATTCTGACAGACATACAAAATGGTTCGGTTTCTACTATAATTCAGGCGCGGCTGCTTCGGATATAAATGCACCTAACGGTGTTGGGTATGTGATATTCGATTTGGAAGGAAATTATAATATCTCCAAAGTCAGAGCAAACCTTATGAATCGTTCCGACTGGGCGATTATCGCTCCTACCGCGGTTAATGTTTATATTTCCGATGACGGTGTAAATTGGGGCAATTCGGTTGGCAAGCTTGCGACTCAAACGATTGACGAGGTTTCCTACTGGACCGAAATAAGCGGTGATTGGAACGCGAAATACCTCAAAGTTGAGTTCGTTCTCGGCGGAACGTTCGCTTGTGTGAACGAAATCGAGGCATACGCCGTTGCGGCTGTCGATGACGATACCACCGATGATGATACTTCGGATGATACATCTGACGATACATCTGACGATACATCTGACGATACTTCGTCTGATGACACTTCCGATGAGCCGATTGAGCATACAAATATTCTTTTGAACAAAGAATATCAACTGTCGGGCTGCGGAAATAGAGCAAAATACTACGCGAACATTGCAGACGGTGTTGCCGACGTAGGCCCGTTTGATGCTGACAGATATACAAAATGGTTCGGTTTCTACTATAATTCAGGCGCGGATGTTTCGGATATAAACGCACCTAACGGTGTCGGCTATGCTATATTTGACCTCGGCGGATATTATAATGTCACCAAGGTCAGAGCCAACCTTATGAATAGAGCCGATTGGGCAATTGTTGCTCCGACGGCAATCAACGTTTATGTTTCCGATGACGGTGTAAATTGGGGTCAATCGGTTGGCAAGCTCGCAACTCAAACGATTGACGATGTTTCCTACTGGACCGAAATCAGCGGTGATTGGAACGCGAAATACCTCAAAGTTGAGTTCGTTCTCGGCGGTACGTTCGCTTGTGTGAACGAAATCGAGGCATACGGTATCGAAGTTGACGAACCTCAACCCGAACCCGAACCCGAACCTGAAGAGCCGACCTATATGCTCGGTGATGTTAATGACGATAAGAAGGTCGATTCGGTTGACTATTTGCTCGTCAAACGTGCTTGCTTTAAGACCTATACGCTTTCGGAAAACGAAATCAAGCGTGCCGACGTAAATAGTGATGGCAATATTGATTCCACCGACTATTTGTTGGTTAAACGTATCGCTTTTGGTACTTATAAGGTTCAATAAAACCGCACAAAGAGTGTTGCCGTTTGGTGACACTCTTTTTTTATTCAAAAATCGGTTTATTGCTTGACTTTAATTTATAGGTTGTTATAATATATGTATAAGATGTTAAGATTTTAATAAAAAGGTTCTAATATGAAGAAAACAAACGAACCGACAAAGAAGGATTTTATTGAATACGGCATAATAGCGTTGATTCTGATATCAATGGTGTTTATGATTCTTACGTTCCGCGACCGTGAGTTTTCCTATTCCGCCTACAACACCTCGACGAATCATTACGTTCGGGGAAAAGTGGTCGAATTGCTGGATAACGATTTGAGTTACGATAAAGAGTACGTTTTGGGGTACCAACGCGCGATGGTCGAGATTCGACAGGGGAAGGCGAAAGGTCAAACCGTCGAGATTGAAAACTACATAACGGCAACGCACAACGTTGTTTTAAAAGAACGACAGTCAATCATCGTTTGCGCCGATATGCCCGAGGGTATCGAACCGCGTTTTATGGTTTATAATTACGACAGAACGTTCGGCACTTTCGCGCTTGTTGCCGCGTTTATCGCGCTGGTTATCTTAATCGGTGGCAAAAAGGGCGTTATGAGTTGTATTGGATTGCTGTTTACCGTTTGTACGGTTATCTGCTATCTGCTTCCGCAACTTTTCGAAGGTGGAAACGCGATTTTCGTTTCGGTTGTTACGATTGTTTTAAGTTCTGCGGTCAGTTGCTTCTGCATCGGCGGACTTAGCAAGAAAACCAAATACAACATCATCAGCACCGTATTAGGCGTTGCTTCGGCGGGGATTGTTTATTACATCTTTATGTTGGTTATCAATATTTCGGGTCCGAATATGGGTGAAGCCGAAATGCTTTCAATGATATCCAACGTGACGGGTTTAAAACTCGGCGGAATACTTATTTCGAGTGTGCTTATCAGTTCTCTCGGTGCGGTAATGGACGTTGCGGTTTCGATGTGCGCGTCGCTTACCGAAATTAAGGAAATCAACCCGAAAATCACACCGCGTGAACTTTTTGCTTCGGGTATGAACATCGGCCGCGATATGATAGGCACGATGACAAACACCTTGATTCTCGCATTTACGGGCGGGGCGTTGGCGAATTTGATTCTGTTTTTATCCTACGGAATCCAATTCAACCAACTTATGTCTTCCGACTTTCTCGCACTTGAAATCGCGACGGGAATTTCGGGAAGCGCGGCGGTTGTACTTACCGTTCCGATAAGTGCTGCTGTCACTTCGTTCGGTTTTAAAAACAAAGAAAAAAATAAAATTACACATAAAAAGGGGTAAAGTTATGAATTCAAGACGATTTTTATCCATCTTGCTTACACTTGCCATGCTTATTACGGCGTGTGTGAGCACCCTTTCGTTCGTTGCTTTTGCAATCGGTGAAACAATCGAAGAAGTTGTTGTATCGAAGCCGATGAGCAACGCGGCTCAAACCGACCTCATTATGAACGTCGGTTCAGATGAAAGCGAACGTAATTTCGTTTGGTTCCATCCGCTTGAAACCGGTAGTTTGGAAATTGCCGTGCGCAATGGCACTACTTTCCCAACAGAGTTTGAGTCTGTCAAAACAAGTATCGAATTCAGCAATGTGGCGAATTCCTACATTCACCGCGCTTACGTTTACGGACTCAAACCCGAAACCGAATATGTTTACCGTTTGAGAAACGGCAGCGTTGTTTCGAAGAACTACTATTTCAAAACCGCGGCTACCGACCATTTCTCGTTTGCGTTCGCAGGCGACCCTCAAATCGGCGCATACGGTGTTAACCATATCGGCGGCGACGGCACGAACTGGGGTAAGACGGTTGACTTTGTCAAGAATAAGTTTGCAGATACTACCTTGTTCTTGACCGCAGGCGACCAAGTAAACAACGGTAATAACGAAACGCAGTATGATGCGTTCTTGAAACCCGAAAACCTTCCCTCGTTTGCGTTTGCTACCACCATCGGTAACCACGAAACTTCCTATTACAATATGGAAGAATACAGCGGCGGCCCCGGTGTATATCAAGAGCATTTTAATCTTCCCAACGCAATGACCGGCGGCAAGGAATACAACAAGACCGAAACCGGTTCTAACTATTGGTACACCTACAACAACGTGTTGTTTATGCACCTTAACTCAAATAGTTTGTCTTATGCCGAACATGAAGCGTTTATGCAAACGGCTATTGCCAAAAACCCCAATGTGACTTGGAAAGTTGTTGTTATGCACTACGGTCTTTTCGGCGCTTGGTATTTTGAAAGAGATGCTATTATCCAAAGACGTGACGGCTTGGCAAAAGTTTTCGATAGTCTTGACATCGACGTTGTTCTTAACGGACACGAACACGTTTATGCAAGAAGTTATATGATTGAAGACGGCACTACCGCTAATATCACTTCTCCCACACAAGCAAGTGTTACAGACCCTAAGGGTATCCTTTACATCACCGCATCTTCGTCTTCGGGCTCGAAGTATTACGACCTCCTCGAAGATGCTAAGATTCCTCACGTTGCGGTTAAGTATAAGAATAACCAAACCGTAAGCCATATTGAAGTTGACAAGGATTCCTTCAAAATCACCACATATAACGTGCAATCGGGCGCAACGCTTGATACTTTTGAAATCGTAAAGACCAATACTACTCAAATGCCCAACACCAACAATATTGCGCTTGGCAAGACTTATGAAACGAGCGAACAATATAAAGTTGACGGCGCTGTTAAGTACCCTGACGAAACAGGCAAGACTATGACCGACGGTATTAGCGCTCCTGCCGATGCGCTTTATAAGCACGAAGCGTTTATCGCGCTTTATAAGACCACCGATTTCTATGAACAAAACGGTTATGCTCAACTCACCCTCGACCTCGGCAAGTCTTACGACCTCGCCAGACTTGTAGCACGTGTCGGCACTGCTAAATGTACTTCGGGTGTAAAGGCGCCTACCAAACTCGATATCTACGTTTCGAGCGATATGTCTAACTGGACTTTTGCAGGTTCGACGACCATTAACGATACAAGCGATGTTTCCTGCATCGCCGCAAACGTTGTTCTTGATGAAAAAGCAACCGGCAGATACGTTCAATACCGATTCACTATTGAAAACGGCGTTTTCGCGATGGTTGCCGAAGTTGAAGCTTATGAATGGCATGACCACGCGCTTGGCGATTGGGAAATTGTTGTTGAACCGACGTATATTAAAGACGGACTTAAACATAAACATTGTTCCAAGTGCGGTATGACGGTTGAACACGAAACCATTCTTTCCTATTCTAACGACCCTGCAAATAAGAACGTGGCTCTCGGCAGATTCTACACCACGACCGCGCCTAACAGAGGCGACGGAAAATATGATGACGACGGAAAACGACTTACCGACGGCTTGAAGGGTAACACCGACGGCGGCGGAAAAGCAACCGATGGCTCTCGCTTGTACTCGGGTTGGAATCCCACCGGTGCGGCAGGAGAACCTACCGTTATAGAAATTTTGCTCGACCTTGAAGATATTAAATACACCGATACTTACAAACTTTACCTTGCAGGCGGTACATGGGGTATTACGGTTCCTACCGAAGTTTCGCTTGACGTTTACGTTTCTATGAATAAGGACAGCGGATACGTTTTGACAGCAAGTGCCGATGCAGGTGATTCGGTTCTTGTTGACGGTACGGGCGAAGACGGTGCTTGGAGCACTTACACTCTTACCGCTACCGCTGAATTTGCAAAAATGGCTCGTTTCATCAAACTTGTTATTACTAACTCTGCCGACGCAGGTGCATACGTTTGGATGGATGAGTTTGAAGTTTTGATGCTTAATGAGGTTGTCAAGGACCCCAATCACGTACATAATGACGGCGAATGGATTGTTGTTAAAGACGCTAAGGTTGGCGTTGACGGTAGCAAAGAATTGCGTTGTACCGACTGCGGCGAAGTACTCGCATTCGAAAGCATTCCCGCTCTTGCTCCCGATAAGAGCAACCTCGCGTACGGAAAGACATATACAAACTCCGATTGGTACAAATACAACGGAACCATTTCGTATCCCGACGAAAACGGCAAGACGATGACCGATGGCGCTATTCCTACCGTGAATGCGCTTTACAGCCACGAGGCGTACGCAGGATTCAACGTGGGTACCGATTATACCAGCAGGGGATACTTCTATATTTCTGTTGACCTCGGAGATATTTATAGCCTAGATAAGTTTATTGCATACGTCGCTTCCGCGTATAATAGCACAGCAGGTATTCGTGAACCCTCGGAGGTTCAATTCTGGGTATCGGAGGATAACGAAACTTGGGTTGAAGCAGGTCACGTATATGTTACCGACGATGGCACAACAAGCTGTATTGCTGTTGTTTTAAGTCTTAACGAAGCAGTTAACGGAAGATATGTTCAATATCGCTTTAAGCCGAAGTCCAACTGGGTAATGGTTGCCGAGGTTGAAGCATTTGGTGAAGAAATTCCCGATGAACCCATTATCCCCGAAGAAATCATCTATGGTGATGTTGATGATAGCGGTAAGGTTGACTCACTCGACTACTTGTTCGTTAAACGCGCATGTTTTGGTACCTATACACTTTCGCAAGAAGAATATGTACGCGCTAACGTAAACCGTGACACAAACCTTGATTCTACCGACTACTTACTCGTTAAACGTATCGCATTTGGTACATATACAGTTACTGTTCAATAAGTGAAAATTGCATAAAGAAACCCTCCGTTGGGCGATGCGCCACAGTGAGAAAACGGTTTTGACCTACCGCTTCACCCTGCAACATAGTCAAAAAGCCTTGAAATACGGACGTATTCCTTCGTTTTTTGCCGTCGTTGCAAGTCGAATCGGTCACGGTCAAAACTGCATT
>JAGBUH010000069.1 GCA_017630915.1 Clostridia bacterium | reverse complement strand
TAATCGTCGATTTCACGTGCGAAATCGATATAAACCTTTTGTTCGCAATCGGGAATATCGCCGCCGAAACTGTAATAACCGCTTTCGACGTTGGGAAGCGCGGGTTTGCCTTTATTGACGTGTTTATCCATAAACGCCGCGTTTTCGGTTGCGGCACGAAGCACTGATTCCGCCGCGTCTGCCGAGTATTCCGCCGTTGACGAAAAACCGTAGGTTCCGTTTTTATAAACACGTGCCGAGATGCCCGAAATATCCTGACGCGAGTTGCCCATAAGGTTGCCCGAAACGATTGTAACACTTCGCGAACGCGACATTTGACCGCGAAGTTCGGTGTGTGCATCGGGGGCGAATATTACTTTTTTGGGGGTTAAAATATCTTTAAGCAATTAAAACTCCTCCTAATCTGTTATTACCTTTATTATTCTACCATAAATTAACAAAAATGCAATCATTTGCAAAAACAAATTTGTCCCAAGAGCAAAGAAACGGTAAAGAAATGTTAACTGCTTGTAAATACAAGGGTTTTGAGCGTTTTTAATTTTGAATTAACTATTGATTTATGGAAATTTTTATGTTAAAATCTCTCCGAATGTAAAAATACAAAAAACAGAGGTAAAAGAAACATGAATGCTCTTTTAGAAGTATTTGGTAACGTCTTGAATCTCGATTGGAAGATGGCTGTCATGTGGATCATCGGCGGCGTTCTTATCTATCTTGCGATCAAGAAAGATATGGAACCTACTTTGCTTCTTCCCATCGGCTTTGGTGCGATTCTTGTCAACCTTCCGTTTTCCGGCGCGGTTGAAAGAACTATCGAAGGTTTCTTCCATGAAGGTCCTTTGAGCACCCTTTACAACGCGGGTATCGCGAACGAACTCTTCCCGTTGATACTTTTTATCGGTATCGGCGCGATGATCGACTTCGGTCCGCTTCTTTCTAACCCGAAGTTGATGCTTTTCGGTGCGGCTGCACAGTTCGGTATCTTCTTCACCCTTTGTATGGCTTCTATGTTCTTTATTGACAAAGATGCCGCTTCTATCGCAATCATCGGCGCGGCTGACGGTCCTACTTCGATCGTTGTTGCACAAGCGCTTGATTCCAACTATATCGGGGCGATAATGGTTGCCGCATATTCTTATATGGCACTTGTTCCCATTATCCAACCTCCCGTTATCAAACTTCTCACCACTAAAAAAGAACGTATGATTAGAATGCCTTACGTTCAACGTGAAGTTTCCAAAACCACCAAGATCCTTTTCCCGATAATCCTTACCGTTATCGCAGGTCTTATCGCTCCCGACTCGGTTGCGTTGATTGGTTTCTTGATGTTCGGTAACCTTATCCGCGAATGTGGCGTGCTTGATTCGCTTTCCGAAACCGCACAAAAGGTTCTCGCAAACCTTGTTACCATCTTCTTGGGTATTACTATCGCTTGTCAAATGCAGGCGGATCAGTTCCTCCAACCTGCAACCTTGCTTATTATGGGCTTGGGTCTTGTTGCTTTCATTTTCGACACCGCGGGCGGCGTTCTCTTCGCGAAGTTCTTGAACCTCTTCTTGAAGACCAAGATGAACCCCATGATCGGCGCGGCAGGTATCTCGGCATTCCCGATGGCAGGCCGTGTTGTTCACAAAATGGCTCTTAAAGAAGATCCGCAAAACTTCCTTCTTATGCAAGCGACCGGCGTTAACGTTTCGGGTCAGATCGCTTCTGTTATCGCAGGCGGTATGATTCTTAACTTCTTCGGTTGATAGTGGAGGTGTGATGATGAAAAAGATTTTTCTTATATTAGTAACAGTCCTCCTTGTATTTGGTTGCACGTCTGTTGTGGCTTTCGCCGAAGATGATGTTGCGGTAAATGTTGAAGATAATGCGGTAGATAACATTGAAACCGTAAATGCAAAACTTGATGAGTTTTATGAAATTGGCGACGGCAAAAATTTTGAAGTTACTTCGATTTCGATAGTTGCAGACAAAGAAAGCTATGTAGTTATTAACGGTAAGCTTATCGAAGAGCAAGAAGATTCCGAAGAAACAAAAGATACTCCTTGGAGTAACAAATTCGCGCTTGACGAAGAACAGTATCTTAAACTTTTCCACGCGAACGAATCAATTCTTGTTTATGAAAAAGAATCTGACAAAAAAATGACCGAAGAAACCGCAAAGATTCTTGTCGAAGTTATCGACAATTCTAAAACGAATCTTGATGTAAAACTCGACTTTAAACCTGCTGAATTCACCCGTAACATTAAATATATGGGCTTCGGTATGCTCGGTATATTTGCAGTTGTCGGTGTGGTTATTTTGTTAACTTTCGTTCTCAATAACGCAACTTCGAAAAAACACTAATAACGATTATAAAAATACGTCTCTTTTGAGGCGTATTTTTTATTGATTATTCGGCACATTTGTTGTATAATGCTATCGAAAACATATCAAAGGAGTAAGCCGATGATTGATATAAAAAGAAGCAGCGGTGTGCTGATGAGCATATCTTCGTTGCCCTCAAAGTACGGAGTAGGCGTGTTCGGTAAGGGTGCGGTTGATTTTGCAAAGAAGATTGCCGAAATGGGTTTTTCCTATTGGCAGGTTTTACCGTTCACTCCGCTTGATTACGCCAATTCTCCCTACGGCTCGGACAGTGCTTTTGCAGGCAACGAGCTTTACATCAACCCCGATATGATGGTTGATTCGGGTTTTGTTACAAGAAGCGAGGCGGATACCAATATATACGAGGGAAGTCCATATACCGCCGACTACAAGTTCGCAAGAGTTAAGCGCGAAAATTTGATGCGCTTGGCTTTTTCGCGCCTTGATGATGATTTTAAACACGAGATAGATTCTTTTATCGAGAAGAAAGATTTGTTTTCGCATTGTCTTTACCGCGCCTTGAAAAAGGAAAACCAAAACAAAAAGTTTTGGGAATGGGAAAAGGGAAGAGATTACGAAGACGCGCTAACGATTGCCGACGGACTTAAAGAAGAAATCAGATATCACGGTTTTGTGCAATATCTTTTCTATACCCAATGGGAAGAAACAAAGGCGAAGATTAACGAATTCGGTATAAAAATCATTGGCGATATGCCGATTTACGTTTCGCGCGACAGCGCAGACGTTTGGGCGAACAAAAAATTGTTTGACGTTGACGAAAATTACCAACCCTATGAGGTTGCAGGCTGTCCGCCCGATTATTTTTCGGAAGACGGTCAGTTGTGGGGCAATCCGTTATATAATTGGAAATACCACAAAGAGCAAGGGTATTCTTGGTGGATTGAGCGAATTAAACGCTCGTTTGAACTTTACGATATGTTGAGAATCGACCATTTCCGCGCGTTCGCTTCATATTGGGCAATCGACGGCAAGGCGAAAACGGCAAGAAACGGCGTTTGGAAGAAAGGCCCGAAGATGCAACTCTTCAAGGCGGTGAAAAATGCCTTGGGCGACGTGCCGATAATTGCCGAGGATTTGGGCGTTTTCGGTAACGATGTTGTGAAGTTGTTAAAAGACAGCGGTTTCCCAGGTATGAGAATCGTTCAATTCGGTTTTGATCCCGATGACGATGCATCGCATCTGCCTCACAATTATCCCGAAAACAGTATCGCTTACACGGGCACTCACGATAATAACACGCTTCTCGGTTGGCTTTGGGAAGCGAGCGAGGAGGAACGCGCTTTTGCGCTTGATTATTGCTCATTTACCGAGGGCGATTGGGGCATGGGCGGATATAATGCGCCTGCTTGCAGGAAGATTATCGAATGTGTTTGGCGCTCGAACGCGTTCCTTGCGATTATTCCGTTTCAGGATATGTGCGGTTTCGGAAGCGACGCAAGAATGAACGTTCCCGGTGATGACAGCGGTAAATGGGGCTTCCGAACGACCGATGACACGGTTGACGGAATCGACAAAAATTATTTTATTAAACTCAATAAAACTTTCCGCCGAAAATAATTGCGGAAATGTTGAAAAAGGGTTGCAATTTATATTTTGTGTGGTATAATCTCGGTAGAAAATCACTTGTTATTAAGAGGTTGTTATGAAAAAGTTTAGATCTGCCGTTATCGGTTGCGGTAACATATTCCCGATGCACGCAGTTAGTATCGTAAGATGTCCCGATGCTGAACTTGTTGCGGTTTGCGACGTTAAGAAGGACAAAGCAGACGCTAAGGCAAAGGAATTCGGCGTAAAGGCATATTACGACTATATCGAAATGCTCGAAAAAGAGGACATTGACGTTGTACATATCTGTCTTCCTCACTATCTCCACCCGATCGTTTCGATTGAATGCAGCAAACGCGGTAAACACGTACTCACCGAAAAGCCGATGTCTATCGAACTTGCCGATGCAAGAAACATGATTGACACCGCTAAGGAAAACGGCGTTGTTTTGGGCTGTATTTTCCAAAACAGATATAACGCAGGTACCGTTCTCACCAAACAACTTTTGGCAGACGGCACTTTGGGCGAAATTAAGTCCGCAAAATGCTTTGTTACCTGGAACCGTTCCGACGCTTACTACGGAAGTAGCGACTGGAAGGGTACTTGGGATAAAGAAGGCGGCGGCGTTATCATCGACCAAGCAATTCATACTCTTGATATGATGCGCTATATCATCAACCGTCCCATTGAATCTATCGACGCGACGATTGCAAACCGCGGTCACGCGAAGATCGACGTTGAAGATACCGCAGAAGGCGTTATCCGTTTCGATAACGGTATGCTTGCAAACTTCCACGCGATTAACTACTATACCTACGATGCGGAAGTGTTTATAGAATTCCACTGCGAAAACGGTGTTGCTACTCTCGTTGCCGACAGAGCGGATATTAAACTCTACGACGGCAGAGAATTCCACGCGGTTCAACCCGATGAAGATTTCGGTTACGGTAACGTTAAGTCCTATTGGGGCGTTAACCACTGCAAGCAAATCAATAACTTCTATGAATGCTTGAAGTCGGGTGAAGAAATGTTTATTCCCGTTGAAAGTGCTTATGAAACCATGGAAATGGTTTGCGCTATCTACAAGAGCGGTAAAACCGGCGAAAGAATTTATTTTAACAAATAATTGCGAAAGATCGATAGTCAATGCTATCGGTCTTTTTATTTTCAGTATTGAAAAATTGTTTTATTGTGATATAATTAAATTACAACTCAAAAAGAGAGGGTAAAATCATGAAAAAGTTTAAAGCCGCCGTAATCGGTTGCGGTATAATATTCCCTATGCACGCGGTCAGTATTGTAAGATGCCCCGATGCAGAGCTCGTCGCTGTTTGTGACATTAAAAAAGACAGAGCCGACGAAAAAGCGAAAGAGTTTGGCGTAAAAGCGTATTACGATTATATCGAAATGCTTGAAAATGAAGAAATTGACGTTGTACATATCTGTTTGCCTCACTATCTCCACCCGATTGTTGCGATCGAGTGCAGTAAACGCGGCAAACACGTACTCACCGAAAAGCCGATGTCTATCGAAATTCAAGATGCGAGAAAAATGATTGACACCGCTAACGAAAATAACGTTACCTTGGGTTGTATTTTCCAGAACAGATACAATGCAGGTTGTATTCTTACAAAACAACTCTTGGAAGACGGCACTTTGGGTGCGATTAAATCGGCAAAATGCTACGTTACCTGGAACCGCACCGACGATTATTACGGTAGCAGCGATTGGAAAGGCACTTGGGATAAAGAAGGCGGCGGAGTTATCATTAACCAAGCGATTCATACTCTCGATATGGTTCGCTATCTCGTTAACCGTCCCGTCGAATCGGTCTATGCAACCATCGCGCACAGAGGCGACGCTCATATTGAAGTTGAAGATACCGCCGAGGGCGTTATCCGTTTTGACAACGGTATGCTTGCCAACTTCCATGCGATTAACTATTATTCTTACGATGCCGAACTGTTTATCGAGTTGCATTGCGAAAACGGTATTGCCGTGCTTCTTGCTGACAGAGCCGATATTAAGCTCAACGACGGCAGAGAATTCCACGCGGTTCAACCCGATGAAGATTTCGGATACGGTGACGTTAAGTCCTATTGGGGCGTTAACCACTGGAAGCAAATCAACAACTTCTATCATTGCTTGAAGACGGGCGAAGAAATGTTTGTTCCCGTTGAATCGGCATATAAGAGCATGGAAATGGTTTGTGCTATTTATAAGAGCGGTAAAACCGGCGAACGTATCTATCTCAATAAATAATTTGGTGGTAAGATGTTAGATATTCTTGAAACCGAAAAGAGTTTTATATTAAAGCATTTAAAAGAGGGCGACGTTGCCGCCGATTTTACGATGGGCAACGGTCACGATACCTTGTTTTTGTCGAAAACGGTTGGCGAGAACGGA
Organism: Clostridia bacterium; assembly: GCA_017630915.1. GTDB lineage: Bacteria > Bacillota > Clostridia > Oscillospirales > CAG-382 > Coliplasma. The sequence continues at coordinate 1,309 of JAGBUH010000069.1, read as the reverse complement.
AAGGTTTTTGCGTTTGATATTCAACCCGATGCATTGAAAAGCACCGAAAAACGTCTAAAAGAGAACGGCGCGTTCGAGAATTACACTCTGATTTGCGATTCGCACCATAACGCCGATAAATACATCGACCGCCCGATAAAAGCGGGGATGTTCAACCTCGGCTATCTCCCCGGCGGTGACAAAACCATTACAACCAAGAGGGAAACAACACTTTCGGCGATTAAGACTGCGATAAACCTACTTGCGCCCGACGGAATATTGCTTATCGCCGTTTACCCCGGTCACGAGGAAGGCGAAATCGAGGGCGAGTTGATTCACGAAATGCTGTCAGAACTCGATAGACGCCAGTATTGTTGCGCCAAGTTCCGCATTATAAATTCTCCCACGTCGTCTTATTTTTACATTGTTGAAAGTAAATGAGGTGAAAATATGTTACTTTATGTAATTCGTCACGCTGATCCAACCTATTCTCCCGATGCGCTTACTCCGAAGGGAAGACGTCAAGCCGAGGCATTGGGCAAACGTCTTGCGCTTCACGGGCTCGATAAAATTTATTCTTCTCCGCTTATCCGCGCTCAACAAACCGCGCAACCCGCTTGTGAGATGCTGGGTAAAGAAAAAGAGATTCTCGATTGGGCGAGTGAGGGCTTGGCATCGGAATATTTTGGATTCCTTGACGATACACGAGAGGGAAGATGGTGCTGGTCATTCGGTATCAATCCGACTCGTTATTACACCGAAGAAAACCTTAAATTAGGCGATAAATGGTACGAGGGATATCCTTTCTGCCACACAAAAGCAAAAGAGGGTTATGAACTCATCGCCCAAAAGTCCGACGAATTTCTCGAATCGCTCGGATACAAGCGCGAGGGTTTGAAATATAAGATATTAAATCACACCGACGAACGTGTTGCGGTTTTCTGCCATTACGGTTTCGGTATGGTTTGGTTATCCCACCTTTTGCAGATTAACCCGATAAGTTTTTGGTCGCATTTCGGTCTTAACCATTCGGGAATGACGGTTATCGGATTTTCTCAGCAAGAAGATGGATACACAACACCGCGCGTTGTAACTTTGTCTGATACCTCGCATATTTATGCCGAGGGACTTCCGACACAGTTTACTAACGAGTTCTATTTCTGATGAATAAAAAAACAGCCGTCGCGGCTGGGCGATGCGCCACAGTGAGAAAACGGTTTTGACCTACCGCTTCACCCTGCAACATAGTCAAAAAGCCTTGAAATACGGACGTATTCCTTCGTTTTTTGCCGTCGTTGCAAGTCGAATCGGTCACGGTCAAAACTGCATT
>JAGBUH010000068.1 GCA_017630915.1 Clostridia bacterium | reverse complement strand
CCTTCAAAAAATGCGCGTCAAGGTTCATGGGGGGTGTGGTATAAAGGAAAATTTTTTTATTTTTATGAATACTTACGAAGAAAAAAACAAAGATTTTGAAAGTTCCGAAGATTTCGGCGAAGATGATGTTCAAGCCGAATTTGAAGCGAAAAAACGCGCGGAAGAAAATTTCAAATTGAACGATAAAAAAATCAAATCAGAGAAGAAAAAACTTCTTAAAATCTTAAATAAAATTGACGAAAATTTAATCAAAATATGCGATTCTCTTATCGAAAATATTGCTTTTATGTCCGTAACCCTCGACGGCTTGATTGCAACCATTAAGGCGCAAGGGGTTAAAGAGTATTACAAGAACGGACAAAATCAATTCGGATTTAAGAAAAGCGTTGAAATTGAAGTTTACAACGCCATGCAAAAGAATTATCAATCGTCAATGAAACTTTTAATTGATATGTTATCAAAGGACGATTCGAGTGGCGATGAAGCGAAAAAACAACTTGAAAAATACTTCGCGCGCGGTAGAAATTAACCCGATATTCGAATATTACGGGAAAATTGAAAACGGCGAAATCGCAACTTCTATCAAAGTTAAAAAGATTTATAAACATATAGTTGAATGCTTAAAACGGGGCGACCGCTTTATATATAGCAAAGACCGCGCCGAACGCGCGATTGAATTTATTGAAGACTTTTGCAAACATTCAAAAGGTAAGTGGGGCGGGCAACCGATACGCCTTGAACTTTGGCAAAAAGCGTTTATTTGTTCATTGTTCGGGGTTGTTTATAAAAAGACAGGGCAACGCAGATTCAAAGAAGCGTTTCTTGTTATCGGTAGAAAAAACGGAAAATCTGTTATTGCTTCCGCTATCGGTTTATATATGTTAGTCGCCGACGGCGAACAGGGCGCGGAATGCTACGCGGTAGCAACAAAACGCGACCAAGCAAAAATCGTATGGGGCGAATCTGAAAAAATGGTTCGCAAATCGCCCGTTCTTAAAAGCGTTACGAATGTTATTACAAATAACATTAAATTTTTAGAAACTGAATCAGAGTTCAAGCCGTTATGTTCGGACGATAACACGCTCGACGGGTTAAACCCGCATTTCGCGTCATTGGACGAAATCCATGCATGGAAAGACGGTTATAAACTTTATGACGTAATCAAAGACGGAACGTCAGCCCGCGAAGAGCCTATTATATTAGCAATAACAACGGCGGGAACGATTCGCGAAGATATTTACGACGGGAAATATTCCGACGCCGAATCTTTGTTGAAGACTCTTGACGATAGTTCGGGCGAATTTTACGACGAAAACTTTTTCCCCGTTGTTTATGAATTGGACGAGCGTTCAGAATGGACGGACGAATCCGCATGGATTAAAGCTAATCCGAATTTGGGCGTTAGTAAATCAACCGCATATTTAACAAGGGCAGTAAATAACGCGAAACTTGACCCGCTAAAAGTAACGAACTTATTGACGAAAGAATTTAACGTTCGCGAAACTTCTCAAAAAGCGTGGTTGACGTTCGAAGCGATATTGAATAAAGAACGATTTGACCTTGACGAATTAAAGCCGACTTACGTTTTAGGCGGGGCGGACTTATCAAGAACAACGGACTTAACGTCCGCGAATATATTGTTTACATTGGCGGATTCGCCGAAGTTATATTGTAAGCACATGTACTGGATACCCGAAGATTTGCTCGACTTACGAGTTAGAGAGGACAAAATTCCTTATGATAAGTGGTATTCGCAAGGGCTTATTCGAACTTGTCGCGGAAGTATTATCGACCCGTCGGACATAACGGCGTGGTTTGTCGAGTTAATGAACGAACATGGAATTTACCCGTTCAAAATAGGTTATGACAGATATTCGGCGACTTATTGGGTTAAGGAAATGGAAGACAATTTCGGCAACGTCATGATTCCAGTTGCACAAGGAAAACAAACGCTTTCAAATCCTATGCGCATGTTAGGCGTTGAATTAACAAACAAGAATATTATTTATAACGATAACCCTATTACAATGTGGTGTTTAAGTAATATGTCGGTTTATATAGACAAAAACGACAATATACAACCATGCAAAACTTCAAATCCTCGAATGAGAATTGACGGTGGCGCGTCGTTGTTAAACTCTTACGTCGTTTATAAGGATAATGAAACGGAATACAAGGCTTTATTATGAAGAAAGAATTTAGAAATTTATATCAAAAAGTATTCGGCAACAATGCGAAACCGACGCTTCAAGGGGCGTCAATTTTTGAATTGATAAATAAAACTTACGGAACTTGTAACGGGTTTAGCGGGGATATTTATAGCGAAGCAACTGTTCGCAGTTGTATTCATTCAATCGCTACGCATTGCGCGAAGTTAAAACCGCAACACCGCAAAGAAAGAACAGTTATTGAAGACAATTTGAATAGAATGTTGTCTTTGCGTCCGAATCCTTACATGAACTCTTTCGACTTCATATATAAGATTGTTACGCAATTACTTTGCACAAATAACGCGTTTGTTTATATTCATTATGACGAAACGGGACGCATAAGCGGATTTTTTCCGATAAATTTTTCAACGTTAAGGTTGTTAGAGTATAAGGGCGAATTATTTGTCGAATTTTCGTTTTGCGGGGGCAAAAGAACATGTTTACCTTATGCGGATTTAATTCATATAAGAAGACATTTCAACGATGACGACATTTTCGGTTCAGCGCAACGCGAAGTATTACGCGCCCCGCTTGATGTCTTATCGGCTATCAATCAAGGCATTATAAACACGATTAAATTGTCGGCGGGTTTACGCGGGTTATTGAAATTCAAATCAGTAACGCCACCCGATAAACAAAAGAAAATCAAAGACGAGTTCGTTGAATCTTATTTGAACATAAATAACGCGGACGGGTTCGCAACGCTTGACCCGTCAACGGAGTTTCAAGAACTTAAACTTGCACCGCAAACGGCAGACGATAAACAAACGGCAATCGCTCGCGAAAACATTTACAGATTCTTTAATGTTTCCGAAGAGATTGTTCGCTCGAAATATACCGAAGACGAATACAATTCTTTTTATTCGTCAGTTGTCGAGCCTATCGCGATTCAATTATCGCTCGAATTTACTTATAAAATATTTACCGAAAAAGAAATCGGACATCATAACGAAATAATATTTTCAGCGGAACGAATGACATTCGCAAGCAACGCAACAAAAGCGGAAGTAATCGCAAAGTTAATGCCGTTAGGAATTTTCAGCATAAATCAGGCATGCGAAATAATGGAAATGCCGAAAATAAACGAAGAGTTCGCGGACAAGCATATTATTTCATTAAACTACGTCAATGCGTCAAAAGCGGACAAATACCAAAATGTTGACGGCGACGACAAAGGGAGTAAGGAAAATGACAAATAATCAGAAAATGAGAAGAACAGTTGATTTGACAATCAACGAAATTCGTTCCGAATCCGACGACAAAGCGAAAGTTTTAGAGGGCTACGCAGTAGTTTTCGAAAGCCCGACCGTTTTGTGGGAATGCGACGGAATCGAATATAAAGAAGTTATCGCAAAAGACGCGTTAAACAATGCAGATTTGAAAGACGTTTGCTTGAAATACAATCATGGCGACAATGCTTTAATTCTTGCAAGAACGCGCGGTGGTAGCCTTGAACTTACAATCGACGAAAAGGGATTGAAGTTCCGCGCTACATTGCCGAACACTTCGGGCGCAAACGATGTTTATGAACTCGTGCAAAAAGGCATTCTCGATAAATGTTCTTTCGCGTTCCGTTGCGAAGAATCTTCATACAATCAAGAAACGCATACAAGAACAATTTTGAAAATAAAACGTTTATACGACGTAAGCGTGGTGGATATTCCCGCTTATGACGAAACAAACGTTGAAGCCCGCAGTTATTTTGACGGAATAGCAAACGAACAACGCGCTTCGGAGAGAGCGAAAAGGGTTCAAAAATTGATTTGTAAAACGTATTTATAGGTAAAAAATAGGAGTAAAACCATGTTTAAAACATTAAAAGAAATTAACGCAAGAAAAATCGAAATCCGTTCAATTTTAGAATCAAACGCAGATTGTAACATTGACGATTTAGAAAAAGAACTTCGTGAGCTTGACGAAAAAGCGCAAGCAATCGAAAAAAGAGCAGAATTAGCAAGACAAATCGGCGCAAGCGAAATCGTTGCAAGCGAAATCGTTAAACCGCAAGAAAAAGAAGAAAGAAGCTACGGCGCAGATTCAAAAGAATATCGTTCAGCATTCTTCAAATCTATTGCGGGCGTTGAATTAAACGAAGTTGAAAAAAGAGCAATGACAACAAACGCTTCAAGCGCGGGTGTTGCAGTTCCTACCGCTACAATGAATAAAATTTATGAAAAAGTTGCAAACGAATCCGTTGTTTACGGGCTTGTTACAGTAACTCATTTACGTGGCAACGTTTCAATTCCGTTCGAGGGTAACACCGCGCCAGTAGAAAGAAAAGGCGAGGGCGAAGACGCACAAGTTGCGGAAGATACTCTTGACGAATTAAAACTCGGCGCTAAAAAGTATATTAAAGTTGTAAGATTAACTTTCGAACTTGAAAATACCGCTATCGACGCATTAGAAGATTATATCGTTTCAGTTCTTTCAAGAAAACTTGTTGAAGCAATTGACGCAGATATTATCAACGGCGACGGCACAAAAGGCGCAAAAGGTATCTTAAGAACAGTTGAAGCGACTGAAACAGCGGGAACAACATGGACTTTTGACGATGTTTGCGCGTTAATAGGCGGAATTAAAGCAAAAGCAAGAAAGAACGCTACTTTGATGATGTCAACAAATACTTTGTATCAACAAATTAAGACAATCAAAGACGACCATAAAGCGCCAATCTTCGACCCTAACAACAATAAAGTTTTAGGACGCGACGTTGTAGAATGCGACGATATTCCAGACGGAACAATCTTATTCGGCGATTTTAACGGATATATGTTCAACTGGAACAAAGACGCACAAATCGCAAAATCAGGCGAAGCAGGTTTCTTGTCAGGCGATTCAGTATTCAGAATCATTGCATTAGCAGACGGTGGCTTGTTAAATTTAGGCGCATTCGCAGTTAAAACTGTTAAGGCTTAATTATGGGGGAAAAGTGGGAATTGTTGAGGGCGGATTCGTTCCGCCCGCCTACTTTTAAGTTATTGAAAATATTAAGGAATTAAAAAAATGTCTATTCAAACGGCGGACATCAAAACATATTTAAGAATAAATCACGATAAAGACGACGATTATTTATTGTCTTTGATTGAAATTTCAAAGCAATATATTAAAGAACAAACGGGCGTCGAATACGTTGAAGCGGACAAAGTTTACAGACAAGCCGTTTTCTTTATGGTTGCGCATTTATACGACAATCGAAGTTCAATAACAGAAAAAGCGGTTAATTCTGTCCCTTATACATTAGACGCGTTAATTATTCATTTAAGGCTACGCGGTGCGTATGAAGAGGTGGCGTAATGAATAGGGGTAAATATAATCGCTTAATTGCTATCTATGAACGAAAACAGGGCGACGAGGTCAACCGATTAGGCGAAAGAATGGAAGACGATATTCTTGTCGCAGAAATATTCGCTTGTATAGAAACGCGCGTCGGCGGTTTATTGACAGGGCGTCCCGCAGATACAGTCATGACAAGCGTTACGCATAAGATTTCATGGGATTATTTTAATTTCCCCGAAATTTTGCCCGATAAACATATTATCAAATATAACGGGCATGAGTTTAAAGTCAATTATTCGATTGACGACGGATTCAGAAATGAAGAACTTCAAGTTTTCGTAACTGAAAAAATATAAGGATTTAAAACAATGTCGCAAGAGGGATTTTTATTCGATGAACTTTCGGAATTTAAACAAAATCTTATGCGCGACATTCAAAAGAATTTTCCGAAAGAAACTGAAAAATTCATAAAACAGGAAGCGGGAAAACTTGTTAAAGTTGCCCGAAAAGTTGCTAAAAAAGAAGTCGGAACTTCTAAAGGCAAAAAAAAGAACTGGAACGAAGCGAAAAGCTATCATAAAAAATTTAAAGTCGGTAAGACTTACAAATATTCTGATGATTTATGTTGTCGCGCTTATAACTCATCACCGCATGCGCATTTAATCGAATACGGACATGTCAACGTTCCGCGAGGTAATGCGCGAGCGACTACCCGTTCGGGGCGCGCTATACAAGCGACGCAATCGCGCGGGACAGGATTTACACAAGGGAAACTCGTTTTCAAGTTGGCGGAATTAGAATTTATTTCGCAATTTTTAGACGATTCCGAAAAGTTTTTATTCGAATATTTTGACGACACAGTCGCAAGGAAAAATTAAAAATGATTTCGACAATCGAATTATACAAGGCGATTCGTGAACGATTAGAAAAGACGTTCCCGAATGTTCTTGTTCAACAAAAAGACATAAAAAACATTCAGCGCCCGTCTTTTTATATACAATACGTCGGGAAAAACCTCGACAAACAAGCGCTTGAATATTGGGAAGATAGAATTTCTTTCAATATTGTTTATTTTTCGCAACGCGAAGAATTACTTGAATTACTCGAAGTTGAAGAAAATTTTATACGGGCTTTTAAGGACGCTTTATTGATTAAAGATGATACAAAGGTCATTGAAGTTAAAAAAGACGCGTTAAACGTGAATCTAAACGAAGAGGATTATTTCATAAATTTAACTATTGACTTTGTTCTTATGCAAAGAATGTCAGACGACGAGGACGGCGACGAAATGGAAGAAATCGGAGTTTCGATTCAAAATTCCGAAGATTCCGTTCTTTATGAAAACGAAGAAATAATGTCAGATGTAGAAATAAACTAAAAAATAGGAGTACAAGCATGGCAAAATTAACACTTAAAGACATCATGGCGACAATTGAAGTAATATTCAAACAACGTGTCGCAAATTTAATTTCAGTAGGTACAAAAGGACGCGTTTTATTTTGCGTTAAAAATGAAGAATTAACCGAAACTTCTCGTTTGCGCGTTTTCGGTTCAGCAGTTTTCGACCTTGACGCAAGCGAAGCAACTCTTGAAAAACAAATCAAACAAATTTTCAAAGGCGGTGCGGTTGAAGTTAATGTTCTTGAATATCAAGACACTATCGCGGGCGTTGTAGAACAAATCAACGTTTTAAAATGGGATTGGATTTTCACAATTGACGAATTAGAACAAGAAACAATCGTCGCTTATTGTAAGGAAAATAAACGCTTCGGACTTGTTCATAATCAAAAAGCCGATTCTATGTGGGTTGTATCAAATAATAACCCGTCGGCAGTTATGGAAGACGGCACAGGAATTAACGGCTTTGAATTATTGCCGATTCTTGCGGGCGTTATTGCGGGTTGTCCTTATGATAAATCAATTTCAAACGTAGTATTTAACGAATTAAAATCCGTTACACTACCCGAAGAAATTGAGTTCGGACAATGCACTTTATACAATGAAGAAGAGGGCGTTCGCGTTGCAAGCCCTGTTAATACGCTTGTTACATTGGGCGAAAATTTAACAGAGGATATGAAATCAATTTGTATCGTCGAGGGTATGAAACGTCTAAACGATGATATTGTTTATGCGTTCCGCACAGGCTACAAAGGAAAATATAAAAATAAATATGATAATCAATGTCTTTTCTTCTCGGCTTGTAATTACTACCTTGAACAACTCGAAGAACTCGGCATTCTTGACCCTGATTACGACAACAAAGTTGACGTAAACGTTAAAAAACAGCGTCAAATGTGGATTTCAGTTGGAAAAGACGCAGACGTTATCAACAAAATGTCAGATTTAGACATCAAGAAATTAACGTTTAAAAATATGATTTATCCGCTTGTAAATGCGAAATTCCTTGACGCAATCGAGGGAATGAGCATGGAAGTTGAAATGTACTAATTGAAGCAAAAGGAGTAAAAGACATGGGCTTTAATACAAATGAAACATTGAACGGAACAGACGGCAAACTATGGATTAACGATACTCTTTGCGCGTCAATTAAATCGTTCACACTTAAACAAAAAAACGTATTCGAAACAATTGACAAAGCGGGACAATTAACAAGTTCTCGTCGTTTAGTTGGTATCGAATTAACGGGAACTATTTCAAAATTTAAGATTGATAACTCAATCGCGGGAATTATGAAAGAATATGCAGACGGCAACCCGCCCGAAATTAAATTGATAGGTTTATTAGAAAATAAAACTACTGGTTTAATTCAACGTGCAATCATCAAGGGCGTAACTTTTGACGAATTAGACATAATCAATTTCGAGCAAAAGAAAGTTATCGTTGAAGATATTCCATACGAAGCGGAATCTTATTCTTATCAAGACTTAACTTAAAATATTCTCATCTTGTAGCAATAACATGGGCATTTATTCAATGCCCATGTTTTTTTAAAAAAGGAGTTAAAGAACAATGACAAAAAAAGAACAAAAAAAAGAATTTGTAACAACCGAAATGTTGCTTGCGCGTAAAGGCTTAATCAATAAAAAGCCCGACCCGTTTTATTCAAACGTTTTCAAGGCTTATATAGAAGTTGAGAGTTCGAATCCGAACTCGGTTGTTGAATTGTTGGCGGGTGGCGCTAATCCCGAAGACGAAAATTATTTATATTCAAAGCTAATTTATGAAAATTGCCCGATGTTTAGAGAAAAAGGGCTTTGCGATGAATTTGAAGTTGAAGACCCTTATTTATTGCCTATGAAAATATACGGGTCAAAAGTTATTGAGATGTTAAAATTAGGCAATTATATTTTAAATCTTTACGGGAATAACGACGACGTCGAAACAGTTAAAAAAAAATAAATGAAGACCCCGAATTGATGTTCCGACATCATTATATTAAAAAGGGGCATACGCTCGAATATTTAAACAATTTGCCGAAAGCCGATAAATTGTTTATGGTTGCGTCTATGTTGTTAGAAATTGAACAGGAAGCGGAAAAATGGGAAAATCTATCGGGCTTATTCTTGCCTTAAAAGACCAATGTTCCCCGCAAATGAAAAAAATTGCGGAACGTATCGGAGTAACTGAAAAAGAAGCAAAAAAACTACATACGCAAATAAACAAATTGTCGAAAGACATCGGGGGCAAGCTGAAAAACGCTTCAATCGGTTTAAGCGTTGGTTTAGGGGCGGTGGTTGCTACGGCGGGAGTTGCGGTTAATAAGACCGCAGAATTAGGCGACCGCGTGGACAAATTATCGCAAAAAATCGGGTTATCTCGCAAGGGCTTTCAAGAATGGGACTATGTTTGCTCGCAATCTGGCATGCAAGTTGAATCTTTGCAAATGGGCATGAAGACGCTTGTTACGCAGATTGACAAAGTTTCAAGCGGGAATAAAGAATCCGTCGCGACGTTTAATAAATTGGGCGTATCTGTTAAGGATTCAAGCGGAAAATTAAAGAATCAAGAGCAAGTTTTCAACGAATGCGTTATTGCCTTAACTAAAATGAAAGACGGAAGCGCAAAAGCTAAAATCGCGAATGATTTGTTCGGGCGTTCCGGTGCGGAATTAGCGCCGATAATTAACGGAAGCGCTGAAACAATAACGAATCTAAAAAACAGAGCGCATGAATTAGGGCTTGTTATGGGCGACGAATTGGTTGACAATTGCGTTGAATATGGCGACCTTATGGACGATATGAAAAAAGCTACCACGATGTTAGGTTCGGGGATTGCTTCCGCGTTAATGCCGTCAATAATTGAGTTGCAAAAATCGTTAATTAACGAATTGCCGAAGATTCGCGCGACGTTGCTTCCTGTCCTTAATGCGATGTCGAATGTGGTTCAATTCTTAATTAAACATTTAGACGGGTTAAGCGTTATTGCGACAATTTGCGTTTCTTCAATGCTTGCTTTCAAAGCTATTAACGGCGTTATTACTGTTATACAAACTTTGCAAAGTGTAATTAAAATGGTAAGTTTAGCGCAAGGCGTATGGAATGCGCTCATGATTGCGAATCCTATCGGCTTAATTGCTACGGGCGTGGGCTTGTTGATTGGTGGTATTGTATTACTTGTCAAAAATTGGGATAAAGTAACGGGCGCAGTCAAAAAAGCGGTTGACGCGATGAAATCTTTCATCGGTATAAAACCGAAACAAGACGTTAAAGTTGATAACGTTGAAATAAAGAAAAACGCGCTCGGAACGGCATTTTCGGGCGGTGGTTTAACCCTTGTCGGCGAACATGGCGCGGAACTTGTCAACATGCCGAAAGGGGCTTCCGTAACGAATGCGAATAATACCGCTAAAATGCTTAACGGCGGACGCGGTGTTAATGTTAATATTACGATTTTAGGGAACATGGTCGGCAACGATGAGTTCTTGAATCAGCTTGCAAGCGTTTTCGCTCGTAGGCTTAAAATAGCAATGGCGGTTCAATAATGTTTATAACTTTATGCGATATAACAGGGGGCAACCCTTACGTTGTCCCGATAGTTCCGCCCGACGTAACAATTACGACAGGCGGGCAAAACGAAACAGTCAACACAGTTAAAGGCGATATTCGTCTTGTAGGCGATAAAACGTTGACAGAGGTTTCGTGGTCGTCGATTTTTCCTG
>JAGBUH010000067.1 GCA_017630915.1 Clostridia bacterium | reverse complement strand
GAGTAACCGGGCATATTGTAGTGGTGCATATATCTCTTTGTTTCTTCTTCGTCGATACCGTCAAGAAGTTGCGCTTCGCTGACGGGTGCAAGAGTTGCGATAGTGAGAACTTGGGTTTGACCTCTGGTGAAAAGACCCGAACCGTGAGTACGGGGGAGGAGGGAAACCTGTGCGTCGAGCGGACGGATTTCGTCCATTCTTCTGCCGTCAACACGCTTCTTTTCGTCGAGCAACCATCTGCGGACAATCTTCTTTTGAAGCTTGTAAAGACATTCGTCAATCATAGCCTTGCTGTCGGGATATTCTTCTTCGAGCTCGGTATAAACACGTTCGTAAATGGGTTGAAGCGCCGCGTCGCGAACACGTTTGTCGTCGGTGTCGAGTGCGCTCTTAACGTCTTCGGCAACCATAGCTTCGATCTTGTCGAACATATCGTGGTCAACGTCGCAAATCGGATATTCGAACTTGGGTTTGCCGATTTCGGCTTGGATTTGGCTGATGAATTCAACTACGGGCTTGATAGCTTCGTGAGCTTTCATGATAGCCTCGTACATGGTGTCGTCGTCAACTTCGTTAGCGCCTGCTTCGATCATAACGACCTTCTTCGCGCTACCTGCAACGGTAAGTTCGAGGTCGCTCTTTGCTCTTTGTTCAGCGGTGGGGTTGATAACGATTTTGCCGTCGACAAGACCGACAAACACACCTGCGATAGGTCCGTTCCAAGGAATGTTGGAGATAGAAAGCGCGATAGATGCACCGATCATCGCCGAAATTTCGGGCGAGCAGTCGGGATCAACCGACATAACGGTAAGCGAGATAACAACGTCGTTTCTCAAATCCTTGGGGAAAAGGGGACGGATAGGTCTGTCGATAACGCGCGATGCGAGGATAGCGTGTTCGGTAGGACGACCTTCGCGTCTGTTCCAGCTGCCGGGGATTTTACCTGCGGCGTAAAGTCTTTCTTCATAATCAACCGAGAGGGGAAGGAAGTCGATTCCGTCTCTGGGGGCTGCGGACATTGTAGCGTTCGCAAGAACGGCGGTTTCACCGTAGCGAACCAAACAAGAACCGCCTGCAAGCTGACACAACTTGCCTGTTTCGATGACAAGCGGTCTGCCTGCCAATTCGTAACTGAATGTCTTGAAATTCTCAAACATTTTTCTTTTTTCCTTTCTTTTTGTAAAAATATCTTGAAAGGATACGGAGAGGTTTAACACTTAACTCTATACCGAATCAAACTTCGACACACAGTTAACTGCTAAACATCCCGTTCCTTTTTTTATGCCTTGCGACTTTGCAACTATACTGTTAGGTTTCCCAACCGAAATAACAGTAAGGTGCGTTTTTAGAGAATAATGAATAATGAATAATGAATAGTGAATAATTGCGGAAAGAATTTTGTCTTTGACAAAATTTATTTTTTATTGTAAACGGATTCTGCGAATCCTACACCTCAACCGGTTTCGCGTGCGTTTTTAAAATTAACGTGTCGTAGGGACAGGCGTCCTCGACTGTCCGTTGTTTTTGGCGTCCTCGACTGTCCGCGTATGGTTCACGTATCGCGAACGTTGCGGAAAGAATTTTGTCTGTGACAAAATTCAATTTTATTATAAACGGATTCTGCGAATCCTACACCTCATCAGTCAACCTGCGGTTGACAGCTTCTCCTCAAACGCACCCCAAAAACTCGTTCCTCGTTTTCGGGGACCCCACAGGAGAAGCCCTTTGGACTGGTACCGCCTTATTGCCTTCCCCTTGAGGGGAAGGGGGACCGACGGAGTCGGTGGATGAGGTGTAGCCGTCAAAGACGGCGTTATACAATTAAAATTTCATATTTTCCGAGGACACGCGCCTCGGAAAATATACCTATGAGTTCCGAGGATTCGGACAACGAGGAAGCGGAGCGACGAGGCGCACGAATCCTACGCGAGTGAACGGAACTCCAAAATCCGATGAAAAACCGTGTGTTTTTCATCGAGAGCGATAGCGACACAACACCTCGGAAATCAAAAACTGAAACCCGAGGTGATGTACACAAAAATTAAAATTACTTACGGATACCGCAACGTTCGATGATGGAACGGTAACGTTCGATGTCGTTCTTTTGGAGATAGTTCAAGAACTTTCTTCTCTTACCGATCATCTGTTGCATACCTCTGCGGGAGTGGTTGTCCTTGGGGTTCTTTTTGAGGTGTTCGGTGAGTTCGGAGATTCTCTTGGAGAGAATAGCGATTTGTACTTCGGGAGAACCGGTGTCACCTTCGTGAGTTGCGAATTCTTTGATGATGTTTTGCTTGTTTTCCTTAGTGATCATTTCTGTTTCACCTTTCTAAAATAAAATTATTTTTTCGGGGTAAACTCGGCAAACGGCCGGTGAATCCGAACGTGTTTCGTCCGCGTACCCGTAAACCGTGCAAACCCTATTGACGAACATGGTAACCCACATTCCCGACTATCATACCACAAACATCGCCGTTTGTAAACCCCTTTTTGAAAAAATCTTTTTTTATGCCTTGCGACTTTGCAACTATACTGTTAGGTTTCCCAACCGAAATAACAATAAGGTGCGTTTTTAGGTTCTCCAAATTTGATATATTCGCTACCGCGAATGTGATATTTTAATGTAGGGACTTACCGTCCTCGACTGTCCGTTGTTTTTGGCGTCCTCGACTGTCCGCGTGTGGTTCACGTATCGCGAACGTCGATATGTTCACTTCGTGAACTCGATATGTTTGCCATTCGGCAAACGTTTATATCAAATATAAATCAACGTGTTGTAGGGCGGGGGTTCTACTCCCGCCGAAAGAAACACATGAAAAATAACGTTATGTCCGTGATGTTACGCGACAAATTGTTTCGTTTTATTTTCATATTCAAAGTAATACAAACCGTCACAAACGGCGGGAGCAGAGCCACCCGCCCTACGATATTAACGTATATCGTGGTAATTGCTGACGTTACGTTATTTTAACGCTTAAACCAAATCCACCAACGCGAATAATATATTTTGCCCAAAAAATCCGTCCTACGCGTATATATAATATTATTTAATGAAGAAAAATGATTTTTTGTGTCGATTCTC
>JAGBUH010000066.1 GCA_017630915.1 Clostridia bacterium | reverse complement strand
GCACTATGATTCTTCTAATCCGACCTTGGCGATCGACTGGACAAGTTATATCGAAGATACCTTTGACGAAGGCGTAAACGTCGATGCGCTCAATTCCGCATTCGGAAAAGCCAAGGCAAAACTTAACGCTCCCGACAAGAAGGCGGGTGTCTTTTTCACCATCCTTTATCCGAACAAGTTCGCGGGTTCGAGATTCGGTTCGCTTGGCGGACGCGAAGTCGATATGAGCAAAATCGAAGACCGCAAATATGCAGTAAAATGGATGATCGACGAGCAGCTTCGTCTTTATACCGAAGCGGGTTATGAAAACCTTGATTTAATCGGTTTTTATTGGCTCGAAGAATTTATGTTAAGATCCTCAACCGATAAAGATGCGAAAGAGATTATAACCTACACCGCCGAGTATCTTCATTCTCTCGGCTTGAAGTTCTTGTGGATTCCTTATCACAAAGCAAGAGGCTACGAATCTTGGCAGGATTACGGTTTTGACATCGCGTGCATGCAACCTAATATGTATTGGGATTTGTCGCTCGGCAGGGAAAGAGTTGTTTCCTCCGCAAAACAAAGCCGCGAATTGGGCATGAGCGTCGAAATCGAAGTTGACCACCTTGCGCTTACCAACGGTGTTTATTATAACAGATACCTCGATTATCTTAGCGGTTGCTTGGAAACCGGCGCGATAGATTCGATTAAAATGTACTATCAAGGCGGTAAGCCGGCTACGTTTTACAGTGCCTGCGTTTCGTCTAATGTACGCACTCGTTCGATATACGATCTGACCTATAAATATGCCAAAGGAACGCTTACACAGCAGGATATCGAAGACAACTATACCGAAGTTTTTGAACTTCCGCAAGAAGTTGATTGGGTTTCTTTGGACAAGGAATACGTTGCGACCGCGCCTTATACTTCGACGGGCGATTCGGCATATCTTGACAACGACGGCAAGGAATTGACCGACGGTGTTATATGGGGTTCGCAACTCGGTACAGAATGGCATGCTTTCCACTCGTCGAAACGCGATCCCGACGGCAGAATGAGCGTGACGATCGACTTGGGTTGGGTACGTTCTGACTTGACAAACTTTATCGCGATTTTCAATAACGTTAATGATTACGGTATCGGGAACCCCAAAAATGACGTGAAGATTTATATTTCGGAAGACGGAACGAACTTTAATCTGATTGCTCAACCGCAACTTGAAGAATCGGATATAATCACGTTTGTAAATTATGAATCGAACGCTGTGACGGCAAGATACGTCAAATTCTCGTTCACAAATTCCGATGCGAACTTTGTATTTTGCAGCGAGGCATTGGTCGGCGTTAAAAACGGCGGAATCGGCGATGTTACAAGCGGAAAAGCAAACGTTGCACGCGGTAAGAAATATACCTCAGAGGGCATTTATGTTTCTAACGGCACGGCGACCTATCCCGACGAAAACGGAGTTACTCTTACCGACAGCAAATTGCCGACGACCAGCTATTTTGCAGATGCGGCTTTTGCGGGTTTCAATAAAAATTCGCCCGAGGTAAAGAGTAAGGGTTATGCAACCGTTTCGGTCGATTTGGGCAAAACCTATTCTCTTGATGTCTTCTCGGTTACCGCAGGTTCTCAAAAACTTTCAAGCGGTATCGGAGCGCCCAAGGGAATTCAAGTTTATGTTTCTAATGATAACAAAAATTGGACTTTTGCAGGCGAAGCGACATATAAAGACAGTTCCCTCCTTACTTGTGTTGATGCAACGGTTGTGCTGACTGACGCGATTGACGCGAGATACGTACAATACCGTGTTCTTCCTCATACCGAATCGGGAAGCGCGGCATGGATGTTCCTTTGTGAAGTTTCTGCATACAGCAGTGATTTCAAAAGCGAATTGGGCGACGTGAACGCAAACGGAGAAGTGAATTCGCTCGATTATCTTCTCCTAAAACGTGCTTGTTTCAACACTTATCTTTTCATTGGCGACGAACGTGTTCGTGCCGATATAAACGGTGACGGAACTATTAACTCTGCCGACTACCTTCTCGTTAAGAGAATCGCTTTTGGTACGTATAAGGTAAGTTAAGACCTTTTTATAAACACAAAAATCCCCGACAGATTTTAGGTCTGTCGGGGGAAATTTTTTAAGGTAATTCGGGTTCGGGGTTGATAGGCGTTCCGTCAACGTGAAGTTCAAAATGCAAGTGGGGCGCGTCTTTTGCTTCGATGCGCGACGTGTTTCCGACCTTGCCGACGACTTGTCCTGCAAGAACCTCCGCACCTACGGCGATGTTGTCGGGAAGCGTTGAATCGAGGTTCATATAATAGGAAACAACGCCTTGTTCGTGTGTTACGGCAACCGTTATGCCGTTAAAATAATCGTTGGTTACAGCGGTGACAACTCCGTCTGTAAACGCAACAACTTCGGTTCCGACGTTTGCCGCTATGTCGATACCGGTGTGTACTCGGTAATCCTTCATGGTTTCGGAAAAGACGAGTTTGTCCATACTGTGTTTTTTGATAATTTCACCGTTGATGGGGCGGTAAAACATAACGCGCGGAGGTTCGGGGTCGTTTACTTCGGCATCAACACCGCTTTGTTCATTGCCGACGGGAGTGTCGGAAATTTCGGGCGGAGTTATAACGTTTTGAGGAATCGAGGTGTCGGGTTCGAAATTGAGTTCGGGAACAGAAACCGAGGGCAGACTTGTTTCGTAATCATAGGAAATGCTGAAAATGCCCACAGTAGCAACGATAACGACGGTTATCGCAAGCCCAAGATATATAAATGCCGAGAATTTGGCTATGCGCTTGGTCAAAGGCTCGCGTTCGTCGAGGGATTCGGTTGTGTTGTTTTCGTGATTGTCGTTCATGGTTTTTCCCCCTGAAAGTGTTTTGTCATGCCTATTGTTTGCTTTCCGAGGGAAAATTATTCAATTATTATAGATTTTGTTAATTTCTAATTTCGGATAGTAATGTTTAAGTATATTTTTGTAATCCATGCCGTTTTCGGCAAGCATGTCTGCACCGCATAAATTAAGTCCGTAACCGTGCCCGATGCCGTAACAAGTAGCGTTTAATGTACTTTCTTCGATAGTCAGCAAAAATTCGGTTGTCGGGAGCGATAAAAGGGTTGCCACTTCGTTGCCGTCTATTATGTTTCCGCCGAGGATTGCAAGCTCGCACTTTTCGTTTTCGTTAAACACAAGATAGGGCGGATGCTCCTCTGTATTGCCCAAAAGCGAACCTAACTCGTTTTCGATTTCGTATTCGCACTCGGTTTTATGTGTTTCGCACCGCGTTGCTTCGGGCACAGGGATAAGATAGGGGAATTCTTCGCATTGGCGCGTGCCTTTGGAGGCACATCGCGTAAACAGCGCAATCGCAGGCATCGAATCGAGCGTTAAAATCTCACCTTTTGTTTCTTCGCAGACAGAAAGGAGTTCTGAAAACGTTTCGCGGTTTATATCTTCGGGCGAACCCAATTTTATACAGCAGTTACCGTCATCGCAAGCGTCGAATTCATCGTGTTTACAGCCGTAAACCGAAAAATAGGTAGCGCATGAACGCGCCGATACCGCGAGTGCCTTTTTGGATTCGGCGTTTTCACAAGCGGCATTGTTTGCAATAAGTACGCGCAGGGTGTATTCCTCAATAGAGATTTCCTTTGTTTCACCGCCTATGAAAACGGATATTTTGGGCGATTCTTCGGTTGCCATACTGTTTGATGCAATAATCGGCATAATCAAAAGCCCCGCAAAAATCGCAAAAAAATATAACACCCAGTACTTCATAAATAAAACATCCTTTTTGTTTTTGTTTTATTGTATGCGTTTTTAGTTAAAAGTAGAAGAATGGTTTATTAAGAAAATCTTTCGTGCTGTAAACGGATTTTTGCGCGTCAATTTTCACTTTTGATTGGCTTTGTTGATTAACGAAAAACGGCTAAAATGTTTGCCGTATTTTACGACAAAATGTCGCATTTTTATTGACACGTTTGTTTTAATATGATATACTCATACTATATTATAATAATCATGGGGTTTAGACTCTATCGAACAATGACGCTCTTTATTGAATTTGCGAAAAGAGGTAAAAACATGTCGTTTAAACTTGACGAAAAAACAAAAGAGATGTCAATTGAAAACATGACAAAGAACATGGTTGCATTAAGAACGATGCTTCATCTCTCTCAGGCGGAGCTTGCGGACTTAATAGGGGTAGGCAGACAAACGCTGGTTGCAATCGAAACACGCAAGAGAAAAATGACATGGAATACTTTTTTGTCGTTGCTTTTTGTTTTTACTCAGAATAAGGAAACAAATTCTTTGTTGGGTGTCTTCGGTATATATACAGCTGAATTGAAGTATAAATATTCGGATATCACTTCGCAAGATACATGCGTATGAATTTTATCGCAAGAGTAAGCCTTCTGCAAAAATGGTAAAGCTCCTTCTTCAAGGAGTTTTGGATAATGGTAGTATTCACATAAAGTGAATCGTAACACAACTATAAAAATTGTGATTTGAGGGGAAACATGGTAATAACTGCGGTTTTATTACATAATGACAATTTATTCTCTTTTCCGTTGCAGTATGGACAGGAAGTTTCTATTGGTTCGCACAAGAAAGACGATGTTCAAATTGCTGAATTTGCCAGTGGGCAAATCGTTATTAAATGGAAACCCAACGGTGTATACATTAACGCTAAAAAAGCATACAACTTCGAGAAAGAAGTTGTACCGCTAAATACAATTCTTGTTCTTGATAACGCGACCAAAACATTGATGTATTTGAGCTCGGAAACATCTGTGTCGGACAAGAACATCAAGTTGCCGTATAACTGCATTTTAAAGTTTGGCCGTTCGGAAGCTAACGATGTGGTTTTAGATCTTCCTTTTGTATCGAGAGTTCATTTTGTGCTCAAAAATGAAGCCGGAAATATTCGTGTCGAAGATCAGGGCAGTACAAACGGATTGTATTTGAACGGTAAAAGAGTTAGTATCGCAAAAGTGAAATCGGGCGATATACTCTCTGTGTTGAGTGCTCAAATCAAACTTACTAACGGCACGCTCACATTTGCTAACGTGGGCGAAAAAATTGATATTAAGCCACTTGAATCAAATTTGGCTGACGAGATAACTCACGCATCAGACAATTCGTTGCGTCTTAAATACAGACGTTCTCCTCGAACCCAAGACCAATTGCCAAGTCAGGATATTATTCTTGCAAATGCACCTACCAAGGGTCA
Organism: Clostridia bacterium; assembly: GCA_017630915.1. GTDB lineage: Bacteria > Bacillota > Clostridia > Oscillospirales > CAG-382 > Coliplasma. The sequence goes on along the minus strand of JAGBUH010000066.1, from coordinate 9,932 downwards.
AAAGTATGAAAAAAGCCGCGGTATGTTAGCTTCTTTGGCAGGCACGGGCGCGATGTTTGCGGCAAATATGATGACGGCTGCCGCTTCTCCTGCGTTGCTCGCGGCAAGGGCTGCAAGTTTGGTTTCTCCGATTGCGAGTGCTGCGACTTCAAAAGGGTCTAACAAAAGAAGAAAAATGTCGTTGGAGCAATACGAGGCTATGCGGCGTGAAAAATACGGCGCGTATATCGACGACCAAAAAGCACGAATTGAATCCGTTGCAAAGGTTCAAAGAGAAATAATTTCCAAGGAAAACCCCGAACCAAAGGAATGTATGAATATCCTTTATGGATTGAAACGAAGTTTTTGGGAGAGAATGCCCTCGGACAGAGATTTTTTGGATGTTCGAGTAGGTATGGGTTATGAAGATTTGTGCGTTGCCGTAAAGTCCAAGACTGACAATAACGGTTTCCACATGGAAGATGACGAAATACGCGAATTATCGGAACAAATCATCGAAGAAACTCGCATTGTTGACAATGTTCCTGCAAGAATTTCCTTGCTTAATAAAAACACAATCGGTTTTGTAGGAAACAGAGATAAAACCGTAAAACTCATCCAAAACATGCTTATATCTTTAACAACGGCTCATTGTTTTGAAGACGTTCGCATTGTTGGTATTTTTGATGAAAAAGAACGCGACAAATGGGAACCGCTTAAATGGTTACCTCATGTTTGGGACGATAACAGACAATTCAGAACGCTCGCGTTTGATAAAGAAACCGCACACGACCTTTGCGAAATGTTTAACGACGTGTTAAAGCAACGTAAAGAGGACGTTAAAGAGGGTTCATACGGTCAAAAAGCCATTCCACGACCCTTCTATATCTTCATATTCGGCTCAAAAGACATGGTGGAGAAGGAACAAATCATGCATAATTTGTTTGCAAACGATCCTTCGATGGGCGTTACTTCTATGTTTCTTTTTGACGATATGTATATGTTGCCACTTGAATGTCGTTGCATCGTAGATGTTGATAACGGTCCTTGCGTTTTTGACCGCAACGAAGCAAATAATAAATTCTACTTTACAATGGATCCGAGTATTGAAGATGTACATTTGGATACCTTTGCGCGTAGAATGGCGGCTGTGGAACTTGATGGTTTTGCAGCAAAAGTCGGTTTGCCAAACGGCATAACCTTTTTACAAGGTTACGGTGTACAAACCGTTGAACAGTTGGGTGTATTAGATAGGTGGCAAAATGCGATGCCGTATAAGAGCCTTGCCGCGCCTATTGGTATGATGGCTGGCGAAAAGCTTTTCGCCTTTGACATTCACGAAAAAAAACACGGTCCTCATGGATTAGTGGCCGGCACAACGGGTTCGGGTAAGAGTGAGTTGTTGCAAACGTGGATATTGTCCATGGCTCTTTGCTATCATCCGCATGATGTTTCTTTTGTAATTATCGACTATAAAGGCGGCGGAATGGCGAATTTGCTTGAACCGCTTCCCCACGTAGTTGGAAAAATAACAAATATCGGTACAAATATTTCTCGTTCTCTTGTTTCTTTGCAAAGCGAAATCAAGAGAAGATATGCGATTTTTGATAAATATAATGTCAATCATATTGACAAGTATCAAAAATTGTATAAGTCCGGTCAGGCAGACGAACCAATGCCGCACTTGATAATTGTATCCGATGAATTTGCGGAATTGAAAAAAGAAGAACCGGAGTTTATGTCCGGACTTATAAGTGCAGCGCGTGTAGGTCGAAGCATTGGTATTCATTTGGTACTTGCAACACAAAAACCCGGCGGTGTGGTTGATGACCAAATACAAAGTAACTCTCGTTTCCGTTTGTGCTTAAAAGTACAAGATGTAAACGATAGTCGCGAAATGATTAAAAGACCAGATGCCGCAAAGCTTACACAAGCAGGACGTACATATATTCGCGTTGGCGAAGATGAGTATTTTGATTTGTTCCAATCATTTTGGAGCGGTGCTTCATATTTTGGCGCGGTTAGCGCCGAAGAAAATGTTGGTAATCAGGTTAGGCTTGTCGATGTCACGGGCAAGCGTATTAAAACCGTCATTGATGATAAACCACGGGTTAAGTCAGATTTAGACGAATTAACCGCTATCGTGCGTTATGTATGCGGTGTGGCAAAAGAGAATGGCATAAAGAAACTTCAAGGTCCTTGGTTGCCCGAACTTCCCGAAAAGTTATATCTTGATGAAATAAAGGAAGATGGGGCTTTCGATGGAGATGAATGGGAAAGAACGCCTAAATGGCTGACTTTACCGATAGGCAAATATGATGCTCCGAAGATGCAAGCGCAAGGAACACAGTATATGGATCTTGCAGCCGACGGGCACTACGGTATCTACGGTGCGCCCGGAACCGGAAAAACCACCCTTTTGAAGTCGGTGGTAATGTCTTTGGGGCTTCACTATTCTCCGCAAGACGTCAATATATATATACTTGACTGCGGCGGATGGAGTATGAGCATGTTCAGCGGCATGCCGCACGTAGGCGGTGTGGCTCTTGATAGCGAAGAAGAAAAGTTTTTCAAGTTTGAAAAATTGATTATGCAAGAGTTTGAACAGCGCAAACGTAAATTCCTGCAAAATGCCGTCAGTTCTCTTAAAGCCTACCGAGAGGCTGTTTCCTCCGATATGCCTGCTATTGTAATTGCAATCGACAACATTGTTCCTATATTTGATTTGTATCCCGATTTGGAAAATCTGTTTGTTACTATTGCACGCGATGGTGCAACGTACGGCATCTATATGATTTATACGGCAAACAGCACATCGGGTGTTCGTTATAAAGTATTACAGAACATTCGGGGCGCGGTTGCATTTGAATTGACCGATAAGGGCGATTATCCGACAATCGTCGGACGTCTTGACGGAATGGCTTTGCCTAAAATTATCGGCAGGGCATTCTTCAAAGGCAATCCTCCTATGGAATTTCACGCTGCGTTAGCGACTAACGGTGATACCGATAGGGAAATGATGTTGGCGGTTAGGGAATTAACTGCAAAAATGAACGCGGCTTGGAAAGGTCCAAGACCTAAGCCCATTCCCGTAATGCCCGAAACGGTTAGTTATGACGATATGTTGGCGGAGTATTCGGTCAGAACATTGATTCCCGTCGGAATAAATTGCGAAGATATTCGTACTGCGTATGTTGACCTTTCGACTAATTATTCATTGTTGATAACGGGTTCAATTCACTCCGGAAAGACCGCAAAACTGCTCCAACTTACGAATATGGTACAGAAAAGTTTTGAAGATACAAAAACGTTTGTTTTTGACAGCAGTTCGAAGGACTTGCAAGATCTTCAAGACGGTTCTCATAAATATGCGGCATCTGACGATGATGTTGCAGTAACCGGAATGTTTGAGGAATTGGTTGGATTCCTTAACGAACGCAAAAGGGCGCAAAATCAAGCTCGGCAAATCGAAGGAGATGCTTTCGACGAGAAACGATTCATTTCCAATTACGAGATGCTTTGCATAGTTATTGATGACCTTAAAGATTTTGTGGATAAGGTATCTGATGCTAATAAGAACTCTATGGAAAGAATATGCCGAATGGCACAGGACCTTGGCGTTATCGTGTTATGTTCCGGAAGAATGGCCGATATTTCTAAGTATAACGAAATAGAATCACTTACTCGCGTTATCGTTGGCAATCAGAACGGTTTGGTTATGAACGGAACACCGGCACAACACAGTTACTTCCAAAACAATCTTAAATTTACCGACAGAGATTTAGAGGCCGGCGAAGGTCTTTCGTATCTATTTATTAACGGCAAGTGCTCTAAATTGAAAATGATGAACTAAGGAGGGCGTAGATGTGATTAAAGTAGATATACCCGAAATAGAAAAATTGACAGACGTTTTAGTCAAACTCGCTTTCGATTCTGATGGAGCATTTAGCCAATTGCGTCAAATTTCCAACGAAATGCATAACGATTTGGAATTGCCGACATATCCTCAATCGGCTGTGACGTTAGAAGCGGTTTCGCTCGCTGTCGATGCATTTAACCGCGCAAACGACACTATTCAATCTTTGAAAAACACCATGTTGCCGATGGCGGGTGTTTATCAAGAGAATGAGCAAAAGAACATCAATGCGTTAAATCGAATGTTGGTTATGCTGGATAATGTAAACACGGGATTTAATGCGGCGATTGTTTCCAACGGAATCACACCTGTTGAGCATTCGGATGAGATTATATCTCAAAGCAAGGTTCAGCAATTAGTCGCAGACAGCGTCGAGGAAATACAGGTTGCTAATGTTGCGGCTGTTTCCAAGGTGGTTGACGAGGAATACGAAATAAAAGACGTTAAGGACCTTGTGGATGAATCGTAACGGGGTAAGACAATGGAAAGTTTTCAAATAAAACTATCTTCCAAAGAAATATTGATTCTATCAGCAATGCTTGGTTTTGAAAGTGTTTTTGGTATTGATGAAGAATCCTTTTTGGATAAAAATATCGACATCAAATCAACGATACGGCAAACCGTTGGTCGTATGGAGCGAAAAAAGCTGATTCGATATGATTTGGACGGTATCTTATTCATAATTCCGGAATTGCGAAAATCTATCGAGTGTATTTGCAATGCCGAAACCGTAGGGCTTTTTTCTACAAATTTAAAATCAGGGAAAAAGGTTACGGTTTATGTTCTTGGAAAAGACAGCCACGTTGCATCTTTGCAACGTACGAGCGACGGCAAATACATTATAAGATTATACGACGACGTTTCTTTGAGCGAATTTGTACCGAACGAGGTTTTATCTGCTAAAAACGACGAGATGAAGGAAATGATGTTGTTTGAGGAAGCGGAATATGCTCACAAACAAATCGAGGAATTTAATTGGGATATTGCAGAAAATCGTGTTCAAAAACATATAAGAGACGCATCTTCTGTTAAAGCAATCACACAAATCCTTTCTGGCAATTGCGGTTATTTTGGTATTCAAATTTATAAAAAGGGAAAAGCGCTTTATGATGCGCTCTATAACAATTTGATACTTACGGTGGATGGTAAGAACGTTTCGGTATATACAGACGAAAACGATTTGTTGCATTTCGAATCAATAAGTTCGGAAAACATAATCGAACAGATTTCATCGAATTTGAAAGTGGAAACGAAAAGGGGTACGGTTTAATGGAAAACATTATAGTTACGGTAACAAATCTTTCACAAAGTTTTCTTTATGACATAGAAGTGCCTACTTCTGTTCCCGTCGGCAAATTAAAAGATGATATTGTCGAGGCGCTTAATGGATATGATTCCGCATTGTGTCTTCGCACAGAGATAACAAGTCTTTTTTGCAACAGAATGGGCCGTTCGTTAACTGACGACGAAACATTTGAATCCGCAGGTGTGTGGAATGGCGATTATATTACGATGATTGGTGATAAAAATGGACGAAATTACATTTGAAGACGTTTTGACTCATTACCGCTTGAAGTTGAAAGAGGTTTCAGATGAAGTTGAAATTTTGAAGAATCAAATAAAAAAAGCAGAAGGCCACATCGACGCAGGGTGGAGCGGCGCAACAGCAAATGCGTGCCGTTTGAAGCTCGAAGTTGTTAATGGCGAATTAGTAAAAACTCTTGCTGAAATAACCGAAGCACTAATAAAACTTTCAGCAATCGGCGAACTTTTGGCCGAAGATGACCCCACTTTGATTTGAATGCCGTTTGGCGTCAAATAAAAAACAAATAATAAAAAATAATTTTGAAAGGCGGAAACTATTATGGCACTTATTCAAGTAACTCCCGACTTGCTCAATGGCAAGGCAAACGAACTTCGCGGTCTTAAAGGTCAACACGATGAGGCTATGAACAAAATGCGTACACTCATCATGGGCTTGAACGAAGTATGGAAGGGCGACGCTCAGGATGCGTTCGTTGCTAAGTATGAAAGCATGCAATCTACTTTCAGCAACTTCTCTCAAATGCTTGAAGAATATGCAAAGTTGATGAACACTGCAGCTCAAAAACTTCAGGAAACCGACACTGCTTTGCAAGGCACAATGAACAGCTTCGGCGGTTAATCAAGTTTAATACAACTTGTGGCAGGGCGATTCGCTTTGCAGTCGCCCTGCCATTAAGGTGTGTTATTTTGAAATGTATTTAATTTGTTTTAAGTATATTTCAAAGTAATACACCAAGAGAAAGGAAAGATATTATGAACATTCAGGTTGATCCTTCGCGCTTGATTGAAAAAAGCAACGAAATAAAGACTTTGAAGATTGACTTGTTAAATACCATGGAGCAGATTGAATTGCTCGTTCTTTATGTTGGCGGTAGTTGGCAAGGTGATGCCGAACGTGCTTTTGCGGAGAAAATTCTTTTCGTAAAAAAACAATTCGGCAATATCGCAACCTTTTTTGACGATTATGCTGAACTGTTAAAGAGTTTTGCGTACACGTACGAACAACAAGAAACCGATTTGTCTTCAAAGATAAATTTAGCATAAAGGAGTTAAAGAAAATGGATAAAGAAATAATCTTTACCCCGGAAGAACTTTATTATATGGGCAGATTTCTTCAAGCAAAATATATTGATTACGCGTATATTGCCGCAATGGCGGATATTAAGCAAAATTATGCTTTGTTTGAATCCGAAGTCAAAGCCACGTTGGTTTCAGCGGGAATCCTAATGGAAGATTTCGGCGGAGACCTCGAAGTTGATCCTAATGTGTTAAGCGTATTAAAGCCGATTTTCTTTGGTGAAACAGAAACATCTATTGATATTTGTAATATCGGAGAAACAAACACTGTCGCTGTATTTAAGTATCATTTTTATGATGGTGCGATTACCATGGTTACAGGGGATAACGGGAAACTTGCTATTAAAACTTCTGATCAAATTTCCATTCGCGAAAAGGTCGAATCTTTGATCAGCGAAAAATATGTTGCGGAAAATCGCGCGGTGGACACTATTGATAAAAATCAAGTTACGAGATTTATGGCTTTCAAACAGATTTCTCTTGGCGTTACATCTGTGGTAAAAACCTATATTGAAGCAGATGGCATTTTCTATCACGAAAAAGGTCAAACCATCGAAAGTGTCACTCGCGAACAATTTGTTTCAGACGCTTTTGATATTGTTAAGGGGGTTTAATCATGGCACTTAAAGATAGTAGCGGAAAAATTACAATTGATGAATATGCTGCTCAGCAAGATATTCAGAAAATACATCAAGCAAAAGCCGCCTTGGAAAACTCCAAAAAGGCAATAGACCATATTATAAATCAAGCATGTAATGAGCAAGGGAAAACTGCTGTTGCGATTGTCGAAAAGGCTACTGAACTTAGAAATCAAATCAATACAATGATTGGCAGATTAAATGAAACCAGCTCGTTTATCTCTAATACGATAGCTCACTATCAAGAGGTGGACCGTTTGGTTAAAGAAGCAATTCAAAACAGTATGAATACATCTGCCGTTGCTGCAACGACTAGTTCGCCTAAATCCACTAGCACGACCTCTGCTTCTAAACCAACAACGCCTAAACCCAGTTCGTCTTCATCAACGAAAAAAACTGACAATGATGGTTTTATTGACGACGTTGTAGATGCATTTTCTGATGCGTTCAAGAAGTTTTTTTAAATAGGGGGATATTATGGCTAAGATAAAAATTGACGTTGAAGCATTGAAATCCAATGCCGCTTTATTAGATGCAAGAATTGCAGAGTTGCAGAGTTTAAATCAACGACTTGAAGCTTTGATCGCTCGTATTCAGGCTTCGTGGGAAGGTCAAGCAAGCATAATTTATATTGCAAAGATGATTGCACAGGCGACAAAGGCAAAGAAAATGGTCGATGTTTTGTTGGAATATAAAAAATATGTTGAAACCACAATTCAAAAGTTTTCAACCATAGATGATAACTCGGCAAATAAAATTAGAAATTCATTCTAAAGAAAGGAGAACATCATGATTTCAATTGATACAACAATAATGCGCGATTTGGTTACCGCATCCACAACTGCTAATAATGCTATAACCGATGCGATGGAAGTTTTAAGTCGTATTACCGCGCATAACGATTGGGCTTGTAAAGAAAAAGATGCAATTAACGAATATACATACACTAATAAGACGAAGATTTGTCAACTTCAAGAGCATTCGAGATCATTTTTGACCGCAATATCAGGCGCAGCTGCGGAATTTGACGGTGCCGAAACATCTATTTCCGATATGTTCTCGTCTGTAGAGTCTCTTATCTCAAATATTTTCAGTATCGCGTCAGGCGTCGTAGCAGATGTGGTTGACGGGATTCCACAACATACAACTCCGCCAACAGGTTTCCTAAATAATTTTTCTGATATAATTTCTGACATAATTAAAGATATACTTCCTCAACAATCGCAACCATCGGTTGTTGATTTATGGGGACAAACTGCGCAAAACTTTCACAATGCGTTTGATTCCTTTATTGTAAATAACGTCACGGAACCAATCCCGATATGTCATTTTCCGGATATTGATTTAGGCTGAGGTGAGTTAAATGGCAGATAGAATTAAAATTACACCTGCCGAGTTACAAGCACAAGCGACTGAAATGAAAACATTAGAAGTCGAGTTTTCCGATTTGTTTTCGGGAGTTTCTTCGGAGCTTGGTAAAATAAACAAGAATTGGAGCCCGAATCTTTCTCATAATTTTGAAGGAAAAATCAACAGCGCGCAAAAAAGCTTTTCGCATATCACACAAGAATTGCTGAACGGTGCAAAAATGGCGGATCGAGCAGCAAGTTCTTATGCTGATGCGGATTCAATTTTGGTTAAACTTAGTGAGGAAAACACCATACTTAAAACTGCCACACAACTCAGAAAAGATATTCCTCAAATGGTAGAAAAGCCGGCAGAAGTGGATATTGGGGATTATAGCCTTAAGGTATCTCATAGCGAGTATGCTAAATTATGTCAACTTTGGTACAAAGCATTAGAATCTAAAGACCCCAGAGCCGCATTTATTAAACTAATTAACAAACATCTACAAGAAAATGATCCGTTAAGAAGCGTTGCTTATAGTCAATTAACTTCTATAAATTCTTGGACTGGGTTTGACACCCTTGTTATTGGCGATGGCGATACCGCTATTGTGATTTTTGCGGGAACCGATATATCACGTGTTGGAGACGTAGTTACTGATATAAAGTTGGCAAGCGGTCAACTATCCTTGCAAGAGGTACAGGCGATTTCTTTAGTTGAAGGTCTTACAGAGCACTATGGGAAGATTGTTGTTACAGGTCATTCATTAGGCGGGTATTTAGCAACGGCGGCTACCTTAAAAGTTAATGGAGTTTCTGAATGTGTTGCTTTTGATTCCCCGGGCAGATATGATGCGCACTTGCAAGAAATCTTCAATAAGAAAAGAGTAGAAAAAATCACTACATATGAAGCAAATGGAAGCCCAATTAGTGATGGTCTTAAATGGTATAGTGCAGGAATTAACCAAAACTTTAATACTGTAAACCTTGATGTTGAAAGTAAAGACAACTTCCTTAATCATGGAATAAAGCAAATTCATGAAGCCATGGAAAAAGATGATAGATTTGCTCATATGGGCGATACATGGAAATAAAAGATTTGAATTTTTAATTCACCAAAAGAGGTGTGCAAAATGGCAGATAGAATTAAAATCACGCCTGCCGAGTTATAAGCGCAGGCGGCTGAAATGAAAAATTTAGAAGGCGAGTTTTCTACTTTGTTTTCCGGCGTTTCTTCAGAGCTTGGAAAAATAAATAAGAATTGGAGCCCGAACCTTTCTCATAATTTCGAGGGAAAAATCAACAGCGCACAAAAGAGTTTTGCGCACATCACTCAAGAATTGATGAACGGCGCTAAAGTGGCCGATACATGTGCAGTTACTTTTCAGTCTGTCGATTCTGAATTATCTAAAATTTATGGTCCTGGCGCCG
>JAGBUH010000065.1 GCA_017630915.1 Clostridia bacterium | reverse complement strand
GCGAGCGAATACCTTTGTACCCTTACTCTTCTCTGTACCGATTGTGTTGAACCACTCTGCACCCTTGTTGATGATAACAGGGATATTAGCGTAAGTTTCAACGTTGTTAAGGATTGTGGGCTTGCCCCAAAGACCCTTAACAGCAGGGAACGGAGGACGGGGACGAGGCTCACCTCTGTGACCTTCGATAGAAGTGAGAAGCGCGGTTTCTTCGCCGCATACGAATGCACCCGAACCAAGACGGATATTTACGTCGAAGTTGAAGCCGGTACCAAAGATATTCTTACCGAGGATACCGTATTCACGAGCTTGTTCGATAGCGATAGCGAAACGCTTAACAGCGATAGGATATTCAGCACGAACGTAAACGAAACCTTCGTCAGCGCCGATAGCATAACCTGCGATAGCCATTGCTTCGATAATAGCGTGGGGGTCGCCTTCGAGAACCGAACGGTCCATGAATGCGCCGGGGTCGCCTTCGTCAGCGTTACAAACAACGTATTTCTTGTCGGAAACGCTGTTCTTAGCAAATTGCCATTTTCTTGCGGTCGGGAAGCCTGCGCCGCCTCTGCCGCGTAATCCCGATTCGAGAACAACGCTGATAACGTCGTCGGGAGTCATTTCGGTGAGAACCTTACCCAATGCGAGATAACCGTCGGTTGCTATGTATTCATCGATGCTTTCGGGGTCGATAACACCGCAGTTACGAAGCGCGATACGGTTTTGGTCTTTGTAGAAAACGGTTTCGTTAAGGGCAACGGGACCGTCAGCCTTTTTGCCGCCGCCGATGTCGTCATAAACCAATCGGGAAACGAGTTCACCGCCTACGAGGTGAGTCTTTACGATTTCAGCAACGTCTTCGGGTTTAACCTGCGAATAGAAAGTTCCTTCGGGATATACGATAACAACGGGACCGAGAGCGCAAAGACCGAAACAACCGGTTTGAACGATTTTAACGTCGTTTGCGATACCGTTAGCTTCAAGTTCTTTTGCAAATACGTCGCGGATCTTTACAGAACCGGAGGAGGTACAACCTGTACCGCCGCAAACAAGCACGTGTCTTTTTGTCTTGTTGTCGGATAACGATTTATCTTGCATACGGATTGCGATACTCTTTTTAACGTTTTCGCGAATCTCGGCAAGTTGAGCCAATGATTTCATTTATTCTCTTCCTTTCGACAATTATATTAGTATTTAGCAAGGATATCCTTGATATCGGCGGGTTCAAGTCTGCCGTAAACGTCTTCGTTGATAACCATTACGGGAGCAAGACCGCAGCAACCGAGGCAACGGGTATCCTGAATCGAGAATTTGCCGTCGGGAGTGGTTTCGCCGGATTCGATACCGAGTTGTTTTTTAACTTCGTCAAGAACCGCTTGTGCGCCTTTAACGTAACAAGCAGTACCGGTGCAAACCGAGATAACGTTGTCGCCCTTCGGGGTAAGCGAGAAAAGTGCATAGAAGGTAGCAACGCCGTAGATTTCAGCAACCGGAACGTCAAGTCTGTCGGAGATGAGTTGCATTGTCTCAAAGGAAAGATATCCAAAGAGTTCTTGCGCCTTCTGCATAACGGGGATAAGTGCGCCTTTAACGTCTTTTTGCTCCGCTATGTAGGATTCGAGTTCGGCATTTTTAGCCGTGATCTGTTCTTGGGTAAGTGCCATTTAGATGGTTCCTCCTGCATATTTATTGCAAAATTTTTTGACAATATTTAATCAGCATGCCGCTGGGCAGACCGATACGTCGGCATTATACCACAAAATTACGACAAATGCAATCCTTTTTTACCTTAAATATATATATTTCACATAACATTAAATGCCTTTTTAGTTAAAATTCGCCATTTTTCCGCCTTGACTTTTAATTTCCAAAAGGTTATTATGATAAAAAGTAAAGAAAAAGGAGATTTAAAATGAAAAGAATTTTATCAATTATTCTAACGGCAGTAATAATGCTGTCGCTCATTCCTATGACGATGTTTTCCGTTTCCGCAAATCCTCCTTGTGAAATACGTTATAAAAT
>JAGBUH010000064.1 GCA_017630915.1 Clostridia bacterium | reverse complement strand
CTCGCTTTGCGGTCAGGTGTTTATGGACCCCGTCGATTCGCCGTTCGTTGCCGTTGAGCGATTGCTCGAACGGCTAAAAGGCAAGTATGATTTCGCGATATGCGATTTCCACGCCGAAGCGACGAGCGAAAAGTTGGCATTTATGCACGTTTTCGACGGCAGATTGCAAATCGTTTACGGCACTCACACCCACGTTCAGACGGCTGACGAAAAATTGACCGAGCGCGGAAGCGGATATATAAGCGATATCGGAATGTGCGGAAGCGAAGATTCGATAATCGGCGTAAGTTATGAAACCGCCATATCGAGATACACCAAAAACGTTCGTATGAAGGGCGTTCCCGCAAAGGAAAACGTAACCCTGCGCGGTGCGGTTTTCGACATCGACGAAAACACGCTTTATTGTACAAACGTGAAAAGAATAAAATATAACGAAGGTAATTTAAAATGAATTTTGTGAATTTAATGCTTCTTGACGAAGCAGTTCCCGAAACCGCACCGGGCGGTTCGATGCTAACTATGCTTATTCCTCTCGCGATGCTCGCGATAGTGTTCTATTTCTTTATCTATCGTCCTCAAAAGAAGCAAGAAAAAGAAACCTCTGACATGCGTAATTCCATCGAACTCGGTGACGTTATCGTTACAACCGGCGGTATAATCGCTATGGTTGTTAAGGTTAAAGACGATATGCTTCTTGTTGAAACCAGCGGCGACAGAACCAAGATTCAGATTCAAAAATGGGCGGTTCACTCTGTCATCGAAAAGGCAAACGAGCCCGAGGAAAAAGAAGCAAAGGACACTAAGGACAGCAAACGCGTTAGCGAAGCAAAAATGAAAAAATAATTGCCGTTACGGAAACGATTTTAAAAAATGCTGGGGTTGCCAAGGCGGTAACCCCATGACTTTTTGAAGAGGATTTTTGAAGAGGATTTAAATATGAAAAAGAGCCTTAAAAGAAAATACGCAAAATTGCTTATAAAGCAAGGCGTTAATATCCAAAAAGGACAACAGTTAAACATCGCGGCAGATGTAGAAGCGGCGGATTTCGTTGCTTTGCTTGCCGAAGAAGCATATCGCGCGGGTGCGGGCAAGGTGCAAGTCGATTGGTCGATGACACAACTAACCAAACTCGCGTATCGTCACCGCACGATTCGTTCGCTTTGCGATATACCGAATTGGCAGGTTGAAAAGGTTAAACACGATTCCGAAATTTTACCTGCACGTATCCGTTTAATCTGCGAAGACCCCGACGGATTGGCAACGGTAAATCAAGAAAAGGTTTCTCGCGCAAATATCGCGATGGCGAAAAAGGTGAAACCCTACCGCGACGCGATGGATAATAAATATCAATGGCTTGTCTGCGCTATCCCCGGTAAAGCGTGGGCGAAAAAGGTCTTCCCGAACGAAAGAGGTTCTGTTGCCGTTGAAAAACTTTGGGACGCGATCCTCTCCACCGTGCTTTGCACCGAAGACAACGATGCAATCGCCGCTTGGGATAAGAAAAATAACGAATTCGGTCAAAAATGCGCTTGGCTCAACAGTCAGCAGTTTGATTATTTGCATTATAAATCCGAAAACGGCACCGATTTTAAATGCGAACTGATGAAAGAAAGCGTTTGGTGCGGCGGCGGTGAAAATACCCTTTCGGGTGTGTTCTTTAATCCCAATATGCCCACCGAAGAAATATTTACCACTCCGATGAAAGCCAAATGCAGCGGCCGATTGGTGTCGAGCATGCCTCTTTCTGCAAGAGGAACGCTGATTGAGAATTTTTATATCGATTTTGAAGACGGCAAGGCGGTTTCTTGGCACGCCGAAAAGGGCGAAGATGCACTTGGCAAGATAATCACCACCGACGAGGGAAGCGCAATGCTCGGCGAACTCGCGCTCGTTCCCAAGGATTCGGCAATTTGTCAAAGCGGTTTGCTTTTCTATAACACCTTGTTTGATGAAAATGCATCCTGCCACGTTGCACTCGGTTCGGGTTATACGGGTTGTGTTAAGGGGTTTGAGAATATGTCGCTTGACGAACTTCACGCGCTCGGCGTCAACGATTCGATGATTCACGTTGATTTTATGATCGGTTCTTCCGACCTTTGCATCACGGGTTACAAAAACGGTGTCGCAACTCCGATTTTTGTTGACGGCAAATGGGCGGAAAATGTTAAATAAATTATAGAAAAGAGGCTTTGCTTTATGGCGCTTCCGGTTGCTATACAACTTTTTTCATTACGTAACGAAATGGCGAATGACATTGTCGGCACGTTGAAAGCCGTCAAGGCTATGGGTTACGACGGCGTTGAATTTGCAGGACTTCACGGAAAAACACCCGAAGAAATGAGGGATTTGGTGAAAGAAATCGGGCTCTGCCCCGTTTCGGCACATGTTCCTTATCCTGAACTTATTGCCGACCCCGAAAAAGTCGCAAAAACCTATAAGGCGGTTGGCTGTAAGCACGTGGTTATTCCGTGGCTCGACCCTGATGAACGTCCCGACGGCAAGAATTTCGGTGAATTTCTTGCGAACGTCAAGCATATCGGCGAGGTTATGTACGCAAACGGTATGAACCTTCATTATCATAACCACGAATTTGAATTTGTTCCGTTTGAAAACGGCGAATGCAGTTTTGATGCACTTTATGCAGAAACGACACCCGAAATATTGAAAATGCAGCTTGACTGCTGTTGGTGTAACGTTGCGGGAAAAAGGTCCGAGGACTATCTCAAAAAGTATGCAAACCGCTGTCCGTTGCTTCATTTGAAGGACTATGTCGGACAAAAGCAGGAAAATATGTATAATCTTATCGGAAAAGAACAAATCGAGGTCGAAACGAGAGCGTTTGAATTTCGCTCGGTAGGACAAGGCAAGGTTGATTTCGATTCTATTCTTGCCGTTGCTGAGGATTGCGGTGTCGAATGGCTTATTGTTGAGCAGGATTCTCCCACGCCCGACAAGACGAGTATGGAATGTGCCGAAATGAGCAGAATATATCTTAAATCGAAAAACTTTTAAAATAAAGAGGTAAAAACAATGGGTGAATGCACACACGATTGCTCGAATTGCAGTGCGAACTGCTCGAGCCGTAATAACGAAAAAGAAAGCATGATTGAAAAACTCCGCGACGGAAGTAAAATCGGCAAGGTTATTGCCGTTGTCAGCGGTAAAGGTGGCGTCGGCAAATCGCTCGTCACTTCGCTTCTTTCGATAAACGCGCAGAGAAAGGGTTTGAAGACCTGTATTCTCGATGCCGATATCACGGGCCCGTCTATCCCCAAGATTTTCGGCGTTAGCGGCGGTGTTATGAGTGACGGCGAAGCCATGCTTCCCCCCGAAAGCAAAACGGGTATCAAGGTTATGTCGCTTAACCTTTTGCTTCCTAACGAATCCGACCCTGTTGCATGGCGCGGCCCGATAATCGCAGGGTGTGTAAAACAGTTCTGGACCGACGTAAACTGGGGCGAAAACGACGTGATGTTTATTGACATGCCTCCGGGAACGGGCGATGTTCCGTTGACTGTTTTCCAATCGCTTCCCGTTGACGGTATGGTTATCGTTACGAGTCCCCAAGACCTTGTTTCGATGATTGTCGGCAAGGCTGTAAGAATGGCGGAATTGATGAACATTCCGATACTCGGTATCGTTGAAAACTTTTCCTATTTCGAATGTCCCGATTGCAACAAAAAGCACTATATCTATGGCGAAAGCAAGGTTGATGCGGTTGCATCTGCTCACGGTATCGAAAAGGTGGCAAAATTGCCGATTAACCCCGAACTTGCAAAACTTTGCGATAAGGGCGAACTCGAATTTTACGAAGGTAATTTGCTTGACGGCATGATATAATTAACAGAATGTAAAAAAACGTAACACAGCATTGACAACAAATGGGTGCTGTGTTACTCTGTTAATATAAAGCACAAAGGAGAACAGTTATGAGAAGAACTCTTGCGTTATTGTTGACCGTTATTTTAATGGCAACAACGATAGTTCCCCTCGGTTTGACGGCGTCGGCGGCTAACAGCGCGCCTACCGTAATTCCCGCGATTAGAAGTTGGACAGGCGGAACAGGTAGTTTTACCGCCAATGCAAACACCGTTTTGGTTAATAAAAACGGCTCT
>JAGBUH010000063.1 GCA_017630915.1 Clostridia bacterium | reverse complement strand
GCCTTGACTTGCTCGGCATGAAGAGAACCGAGGAAATATAGGGCTGTCGCTTTTGGGAAACATCGAAAACGTACTAATTTTCAACAATACATCTAACAAACATAAAGGAGTCAAATCATGTCAGGACATTCCAAATGGAAAAATATAATGCACAAAAAGGAAAAGACCGACGCGCAACGCGCAAAGGTGTTTACCAAAATAGGTAAAGAAATCGCTATCGCGGTACGTGACGGCGGTCCCGAACCCACCTCGAACACCCGTCTTCGCGACCTTATCGCAAAGGCGAAGAGTTTGAACGTGCCTAACGATAACATAGATAGAGTTATCAAAAAGGCATCGGGCGCGGACAGCGTTCAATACGAAGTTTTGACTTATGAAGGTTACGGCCCGGGCGGTGTTGCTATCATCGTTGAAGCGGCAACCGACAACCGCAACAGAACCGCAGGCGAAGTCCGTCACTATTTCGACAAATTCGGCGGCAACTTGGGTACAAGCGGTTGCGTTTCCTATATGTTCGCCGAAAAGGGCGTTGTTGTCGTTTCGGGCATTAAGGACGAAGACGAATTTATGGAAGCGGCTCTCGAATCGGGCGCGCTTGACTTCACGAGTGAAGATGAACACGGCGAAGTGTTTACCGACGTGAGTGAAATTTCGGCTGTACGCGAAGCGTTGGAAGCAAAGGGTTACACCATCGAATCGGCTGACCCCGAAAAGATTCCCGCAAATTACGTTCGCCTTGACGATGCAGACCAGATCAAGATGATGAACAGACTTTTAGAAGCGCTCGAAGATAACGACGACGTAACAGAAGTTTGGCATAACTGGGATGACGAAGAATAAAATCGGTATATTCGGAGGCACTTTCAACCCGATTCACCGCGCGCACGTAGAGATAGCGAACGAATTTATTTCCAAATTCTCGCTTGATTTGCTTTACGTTATCCCCAACAATATTCCGCCGTTGAAAGAATCTCACGGGGTTTCGGGAAAAGAACGCTTTTGCATGTTAGAAATAGCGTTTTCGGGGAACGATAAAGTAAAGATCAGCGATATCGAACTAACGCGAACGGGAATGAGTTATACCTGCGACACGGTTGCCGAAATTAAAAATATGCACCCCGAAAGCGAAATATTTTTGCTTTTCGGCGACGATTGGATAGACCGATTTGACAAATGGAAAAATTATCAGTATATCCTCGATAACGTAACTCTTGTGGTTGCCTATCGCGGAGATATCGATATAAACCCTTCGCTTGACAGGTTACAAAAACTGTCCGACAAGAAGATTTTGCTTTTGGAAAACAAAAAAATCCTGCTTTCTTCAACCGAATTGCGCGAAGAACTTAAAAAAGACCAACTACCCGACGGGGTTTACGAATATATCAAAAAACGGGGGCTTTACTGCAAATGACCGACGCGAACAGTATTCTTTCGGCGATGACGATATCCGAAAAACGTCTTAAACACACGTTAGGCGTTGCCGAAGCGGCAAAGGAATTGGCGAAAACCCATTTCCCCGCGCTCGACCTTAAACAAGTCGAACTTGCCGCGCTTATGCACGATTTTACAAAAGAATATCCGCATGAAAAACAGTTGGAACTTTGCGCTCACTACAATCTTCAACTAACCGAAGACGAAAAGAACAACCCCAAACTGTTACATTCAAAAACCGGCGCGATGATTGCGAGCGAACGGTTCGGACTTCCGAGCGAAGCGTGTTCGGCGATTTATTGGCACACAACGGGAAAAGCGGAGATGTCGCCGTTTGAGATTGTTATATATCTTGCCGATTATATCGAGGAATTTCGCGACGATGCGGGTTGCATTAAACTCCGCGAGTTTTATAAAAAAGCGATAACCAAAGAACTCGACAAAACCACCGCGCTTCACAAAACCCTCGTGCGCTCTTTCGATACGACGATAAAGCATTTGATATCACAAGAGCAAACCATTTGCAATTTCACGGTCGAAGCAAGGAATTATTACATAAATCGGCTCAACGAGATTAAATTTTAATCTTCGGCGCGACGAAAGGATAAAGAATATGAAAGACGATATGATTCAAAAAGAAAAAGCCAAAGCGATTGCCGAACTTGCGGCAAACACGCTTGACAACAAAAAAGGTATGGACGTCACCGCGCTCGAAGTAAGCGAACAAACCATTCTTGCCGACTACTTCGTTCTCGCGACGGGTACCTCGAACACCCACGTTCGCGCGCTTGCCGACGAAGTGGAATTCAAACTTAAAGAAGAACTCGGCGTTGAACCGTCGCATATCGAGGGCGCATCGGGCAACGCTTGGACACTTTTGGACTACGGTTGCGTGGTCATTCACGTTTTCACCTCTCAGGCGAGAGATTTTTACAAATTGGAACGTTTGTGGAGCGGTAACGAAATAAGATTTTCCGAGAGCGAGGAAGAATAATGAAACACGAATTTAAGAATATAGAACAAAAATGGCAGGACAAATGGGACGAAGCCAAGATTTTCGAGGCGAAAGACCCCGGCGAAGCAGGTTCTGAAAAACAAAAGTTTTTCGCGCTTGTTGAATTCCCCTACCCCAGCGGTGCAGGTATGCACGTCGGTCACATCAAGGCATATTCGGGACTTGAAGTTATCTCGCGCAAGAAGCGCATGGAAGGATATAACGTTATGTTCCCGATGGGTTTTGACGCGTTTGGTCTGCCCACCGAAAACTACGCTATTAAAACGGGTATGCACCCGAGAGCCGTTACCGACAAGAATATCGAAAAGTTTACAGGTCAGTTAAAGCGCGTAGGTTTCGCGTTTGACTGGTCGCGCGTTGTCGATACCACCGACGTCGATTATTACAAGTGGACTCAATGGATTTTCCTTAAAATGTTCGAAAACGGACTTGTTTTCCGTGATACCGCGCTTGTAAACTACTGCCCCGAATGTAAAGTCGTTCTCTCGAACGAGGACTCGCAAGGCGGTAAGTGCGACATCTGTCATAACGATATCGTTCAAAAATC
This sequence comes from Clostridia bacterium, assembly GCA_017630915.1. GTDB lineage: Bacteria > Bacillota > Clostridia > Oscillospirales > CAG-382 > Coliplasma. Next base: position 9,036 of record JAGBUH010000063.1, on the reverse strand, counting down.
GAAAGACGTTTGGTATTTGCGCATCACCGAATATGCCGACAAACTCTTAAACGGTCTTGAAGAAGTCGATTATCTCCCGAACATAAAGCAACAACAGGTGAACTGGATCGGTAAATCCGAGGGCGCGTTCGTTAACTTTGCACTTGCAAATAAAGACGAAACCTTGCGCATCTATACCACCCGTCCCGACACCCTTTTCGGCGTTACCTTTATGGTTATGGCGCCCGAACATCCGCTTATCGATAAATATGCAAGCGGTATTTCCAATATGGAAGAAATCGAAAACTACCGTGCCGAATGTGCGAAAAAGACCGAATTTGAACGTACCCAACTTGTAAAAGAAAAAACCGGCGTAAAAATCAACGGTCTTTCGGCAATCAACCCCATAAACAACAAGGAAATTCCGATTTATATTGCCGATTACGTAATGATGGGTTACGGTACGGGCGCGATTATGGCGGTTCCTGCGCACGACGGTCGTGACTGGGAATTTGCAAAGAAATTCGGTATCGACATCATCGAAGTTATCAAAGGCGGTAACATCGAAGAAGAAGCATACACCGGCGACGGCGAAATGGTAAATTCGGGATTCCTTAACGGATTCACCAACAAAAAAGACTCTATTCGCCGTGCGATAGACGAACTTCAAACTCTCGGCGTGGGCGAAGGCGGCGTTCAGTACAAGATGAAGGACTGGGCGTTCAACCGTCAACGTTATTGGGGCGAACCTATTCCGATAGTTCACTGCGAAAAATGCGGTATGGTTGCTGTTCCCTATGACGAATTGCCTTTGCGCCTTCCCGATATGGACGAATTTGCCCCCGGTCAGGGCGGCGAATCGCCTTTGGCAAGAATCGAATCTTACGTTAATTGCAAGTGCCCCAAATGCGGAGCTGACGCAAAACGCGAAACAGATACTATGCCTCAATGGGCAGGTTCTTCGTGGTACTTCCTCAGATATTGCGATCCGCATAACAGCGATTTCTTCGCAAGTGAAGAAAAACTTAAATATTGGATGCCGATTGACTGGTACAACGGCGGTATGGAACACGTTACCCGCCACATGATTTATTCTCGTTTCTGGCATAAGTTCCTCTATGATTTGGGACTCGTTCCCGTCGCAGAACCCTATGCTAAACGTACCGCGCAGGGCTTGATTCTCGGTCCCGACGGCGAAAAGATGAGCAAATCGAAGGGCAACGTTGTTGACCCCAACGATGTTGTTGACGAATACGGCGCAGACGTTTTGCGTACATACACTCTCTTTATGGGCGACTACGCCTCGGCAGCTCCTTGGTCGCAAAGCAGCGTAAGAGGTTGCAAACGTTTCTTGGAACGTTTTGCCGCGCTCGACGAAATGCTCGGCGAAAAGAACGATACCCTTGTCCGTTCGCTCCACAAAACCATCAAAAAGGTTACGAGCGACATCGACGGTATGAAGTTCAACACCGCAATCGCGGCTATGATGAGTTTCCTCAACGACGTTTACGCGGTCGGCAGTATCGACAAGGAAAGCTTGCTCGCTCTTACCCGTATTCTCTGCCCGTTCGCACCGCATATCTGTGAAGAAATGTGGGAATCCTTGGGCGGAAACGGTTTCTGCTCGCTCGCAAAGTGGCCCGAATACGACGAAGCGCTTACTATCGACAACGAAATCGAAATCGCTGTTCAGGTTTGCGGTAAATTGAAGGGTACGGTTGTTATCCCCAAGGGCGCGGAAGAAGATGCCGTTTGGGAAATCATCAATGCCAACGCGTCTGTCATGGCGTCGCTTGACGGCAAGCAGATAATCAAGAAGATTTATATTAAGGACAAAATTTTCAATATTGTTGCTAAATAATTTAAAAGAGGATTTAATTATGAAGGACACTATTAAGTTCAACAAAGGCAACGCAAAAGTAGTTGCACACAGAGGACTTTCCGGCATCGAAAAGGAAAATACCTGCTCGGCGTTCGTTGCGGCAGGTAACAGAAGTTACTACGGTATCGAAACCGACGTTCGCGTGACCGCTGACGGCAAGTTCATTCTTCTCCACGATAACGACACCGCACGTCTTGCAGGTGATTATGTTATCCCCGAACAATCCACACTTCAAACACTTCAATCCATTCAACTTTTAGATACCGACGGAAAGCGCGGCAGAGTTGACCTCCGTATTCCCGAATTGGTTGACTATCTCCGTATCTGCAACCGTTATAACAAGGTCGGCGTTCTCGAATTCAAGGGTTATTTCAGCGTTGAAAATATGGAAAAGGTTGTTGCTCTTATCAAAGAGGAATACACTCTCGATATGATGGTCTTCATCTCGTTCTCGCTCGAAAACCTTGTAAATCTCCGCCAAGTTTGTCCCGAATCGGTTTGCCAATTCCTTACCGGTCAATATTCCGACGAACTTATCGAAACCCTTAAAGAAAAGAAAATGGACCTCGATATCTGGTCGGGCGCGCTTGACGAAGAAGCAAAAGTTAAAAAGTGCCTCGACGCAGGCATCGAAGTCAACGTCTGGACCGTTGACAACAAGGAAGAAGCAGAAAAGCTCGTTTCTTGGGGCGTTCAGTACGTAACAAGTAACATTTTGGAATAATTTGATTTAACATAAAAATGCGAGAGAAAAACTTTTTAAAAAAGTCTTTCTCTCGCGCTCTCTTTTCAAAAATTCTTAATTCAATATATAAAAACAACAAAAGGGCGAAGCTTCATAAAGAAACTCCGCCCTTTTTCTATTTACCAATCCCACACAATTTCGTATTGTTCGCGCTTTACACGGTCATAGGATATCAATTTCCAATAAGTGCCCATTTTTTCATCGTGCTTGGGAATAGCGATAAAGCTCATTGTAGTGCGATCTCCGACATCAGGCACAGCCATATCGTAATAGAACGTAAAGCGATACTGTCCGTTGCCTAAATATTTGTATGATTTTTTACATTCGAAGAGCGTGTCCCCCGGATAACCCGATGCACCGTAGACGTAGTAGGCGTCATAGAATTTTCCTTCGTGGCAGTATCCGACTTTGTCGTCGGGATATACCGCGGTATTATTGAAAACATTTTCACATATCCAATTCAATGCCTCGACATCATATACGTCTGCGTAAACATATGTGCCTATAAGAGGGTCATAATGCTCATCGGGAAATATGAAGCGATTCAACGGGTCACCGCAGCCCTTTCCCTCAGACTCCAAACGCTCGGTCTTAAATCCGAAATAAGTATAATACTCCATAGCGAGCCACAAAGTCTTATTGTAATTGCCAAAGTCGATATCGTCACTTCCCGGCCAGTATAAACCCTCGCCATAGAAATAAGTAGTTCCTCTATCAATGAAATTATAGAATAATTCTATATCTGCATCTGTGGGATTTTCGATATAATCGGGGTCGATTACAGGGGGAACGGGTTCATTCTCTTCTTCCGTACCCGTGCCGTTCTCTGTACCATTACCGTTGCCCGTACCATTTTCCGTACCGTTTCCTGTACCGCTTTCGGTTCCGCTTCCGTTTTCTGCACCGTTGCCCGAGGTTTCGTTTGAAAGGTCGGAAGATGTATCGCCTAAACCGTCGCCCGATGCTTCATTGGAGTTATCGCCCGAGGTTTCGGAACTGTCGCCCGAAACGTCGCTTGACATATCCGCCGAAGCGGTATTTGAAGATTCATTTTTATCCTTTTGAGAATTAGTAGACGAAACGTTATTACTGTTGTTACCCTTGCTTACCGTCGTACCGCTGTCGGAAACACAACCGCAAAAAACGCTTATAAGCATTACCATTGCCAAAAATATCGCTATTTTTTTCATAACTTCACCTTTTCTTTGATCATTTTAGTTAAGTATAGCACAACCAAGCGTTCATTGTCAAGCAATGGCGCGTTATGTCTTTTCGGTTTGTTAATAGCCGTTCAAAATACTTTCGCACTTCTTATTAAGCAAAACATCGAATTTCGCTCCAAAAATGATTACCATAGACATTGCAAGTTCAATTTTTTTGTGCTATAATATAGCACATTCACACACCAATAAGGAGATTCAATTATGGCATTAGGAATTATAGTTTCCTTCGTACTCGTCGCGCTTATTGTGATTCTCGCAATCCTCGCGCTCGTGTCTATCCGTAAGAAAACCAACAAGAAAACGATTTTCTTGGCTTCGTTAATCGCAATTGCGCTCTTGGCACTCGTGCTCGTTCCTTCGAGTTTCCGCACCGTCGAAACCGGCGAAGTGGCAGTAGTTAAGCATTTAGGTCTTGCAAAAGAGGTTAAAACCCCCGGTACATATTTCTCGTTCTGGCTCACAAACACCTATGAATTTTACGATACCAAGGTGCAAAACGTTGATATTTCCACCGCGGCGTACTCCTCCGACGCGCAAACTATGAATATTCAAATGACGCTTCAATATCAAGTTATGAACGACAAGGTATTGAACGTTGCTAACCAATACGGTTCGCTCGAAACGCTTCAAAACAGAATCCAATCCATAGCAATCGAAAAAACGAAATCTATTCTTTCTTCCTACAAGGCGATGGATATTATCGCTGACCGCGCATCTATGTCCCCTGCCGTTGAAACTGCAATTATCAATGCAGTCGGCGAAGAATATTTTGTAAATATCGTTGCAGTTGTGCTTACCAACATCGATTTCAGCGATGCTTTTGAACAAGCGGTTGAAGACAAGATGATTGCAGAACAGGCTAAACTCAAAGCAGAATATGAAAACGAAACGATAATCGCGCAAGCAGCCGCAGAAGCGGAAGCAAAGTTAAAGGAAGCGCAAGCAGAAATCGAAATCGCAAAAGCGAAAGCAGAAGCGCTTAAAATCGCAGCAGAAGCAGAAGCAGATGCAAACGGTATCCTTGACGATTCGCTTACCGAAAAAATCCTTCAACAAATTTATCTTGAAAAATGGAACGGCGAACTTCCCGACGTTATGACAGGTAACGACAACACCTCGATAATGATTCCCTTTGAAGAGAAGGAATAAATCATAGTTTAACTTAAAAAAGACGGCAAAAACCGTCTTTTTTGTTTCCTTTTAATAACTAAAATAAAAATCTCATATTTTTTGAGGACATGTGCCTAAAAAAATATACCTATGAGTTCCGAGGATTCGGACAACGAGGAAGCAAAGCGACGAGGCGCACGAATCAGGGGGTCCCCAAAAATGAAGAATGAATTTTTGGGGTATATCAGCGCGAGCGAACGGAACTCCAAATCCGATTGAAAACATGGTTTTCAATCGAGAGCGGAGCGACAAAAGAGAGCGCGAGAGAAAAACTTTTTTAAAAGTTTTTCTCTCGCGAAACGTTTTTTATGTTACGTATATCCTTCGACTGCGGCAGTTTCACCGCCTCCGCTCAGGATGACAGGGTGATTCACACCTCAATCGGCGTAAAGTTAAGCCAATCGGCAGAAACCAAGGTCATGTTCGCGCCTGCGATTTGGTGTACAAGGCGCGATTTTTGCGCGCCGTGGAGGTGACCATAATAAACGCGCTTTATGCCGTACTCGCGGATAACTTCGCAGATACGTTCGCATTTCACGCCGTTATATGCAGGGGGATAATGCAAAAACACCAAAATCTCTTTATCAACGTGTTCTTCTTTTAATTTCAGCCCTGCAAGAATCGAGGTACGAAGCCGCTCGGCTTCGCGGTTTACAATCTTTTCGTCGTCGGGACCGTAATTATTTTCGGGAAACCAACCGCGTGTACCGCAGATTATATAATCCTCAACCACATAAGCATTATTGAACAGAAACTCGATACTCGTCGCACCGATGGAATCGCGAAAAGCGTTGAGTTTCTTCATCGTTTGCCACCAAAAATCGTGGTTGCCCTTGGCGATTATCTTTTTTCCGTTAAGTTTTTGAATAAATTCAAAATCGGCAAGAGTGTCTTCGGTTCGCATGCCCCAAGAAATGTCACCCGCGATAATCACGGTGTCTTCGGGTTTGACAATCGATTGCCAATTCTCGAAAAGTCGCTCGGTGTGGTTTTCCCAACGCGCCCCGAAAATATCCATCGGTTTGTTTGTCGAATGTGAAAGATGTAAATCCGCAATCGTAAAAACCGACATTCTCGCTCTCCCTTATATTTTTTGAATTTTTGCAGATAATATAGATATATTATAATGAAAGGAAACTCAAAAAATGAACGAAATATCCTTCAACCAAGTTCCCAAGCATATTCACGGCATCAGTTGCAGCGTTATGAATTGCGCTTATCACGACGGCGTGCATTATTGCACCGCACCGAACATCACGGTCGGCCCGTCAACCGCGACAAACAGTTCGCAAACCGTTTGCGCGACCTTTAAACCCAAGCAGTTTTAAAGCGAATTTATCATTTCGCTCGGCTCGACGGTTTTGGTGAAACGAACTTCGGCGTTGCGAAGGTCGGCAAGGTTAGACGGAACGGCAACCTTTGTAGTTTCAAAAAGTTTATCCAAAGCATCAAAATCGTCATCGGGAACGTCAACGCCCAAAGCCGAAAGCACGGCAGGTGCAAACTTATAGGGCGAAGCGGTGGAAACGACAAGCATTTTGTTGCCGTTTTCGGACTTGTACCGCTTTGCCGCGCTTGCCGCAACGGCGGTGTGGGTGTCGCAGAGATATCCACATTCGGTGAACAAATCCTTGATAGTCTTTGCGGTGTCTTCTTCGGAACAAGCGAATCCCGCAAAGTCTTTTCTTATTATATCCATAGTTTCGTCATCAAGGGTGTAGATGCCCTCGTTGACAAGTTTTTCCATACATTCGCGTGTCTTTTCCGCGCCGACGGTGAAATACAAAAGACGTTCCAAGTTGCTCGAAATAAGAATATCCATCGACGGCGAAACGGTGGTAAAGAATTCGCGTCTGCGGTCATAAACACCGTCGTTGATAAAGTCGGTCAAGATGTCGTTGCGGTTCGAAGCGCAGACAAGTTTGCCGAGAGGAATACCCATTTTCTTCGCGATATACGCCGCCAAAATATTACCGAAGTTGCCGGTGGGCACGGTAACGTCGAGCAAATCGCCATACTTAATTTCGCCCTCGTTGACAAGGTCGCAATATGCCGAAACGTAGTAAACGATTTGGGGAGCAAGTCTGCCCCAGTTAATCGAGTTTGCGCTCGAGAAGAAATAGCCCTTGTCGGCGAGCATCTTTTTCGCGTTTTCGTCGGCAAAAATCTTCTTAACACCGCTTTGAGCGTCGTCAAAGTTGCCGTTTATCGAAACGACTTCGACGTTGTTGCCCTTTTGCGAAGCCATTTGCTTCTTTTGAATGTTCGAAACGCCGTTTACGGGATAGAACACCTGAATACGAACGCGGTCAACGTCGCAATAACCTTCAAGCGCGGCTTTACCTGTGTCACCGCTCGTCGCAACAAGGATATACGCATCCTTTTCTTCGCCCGTTTTACCAAGAGATAACGAGAGAAGGCGGGGCATAATCTGCAACGCCATATCCTTAAACGCGCTCGTCGGTCCGTGCCAAAGTTCAAGGAAGTAATCGTCGCCAACCTTTGCAATCGGGGCGGCAGGTCCGCCGAATTTTTCTACGCTGTATGCCGCTTCGGCGGCATTTTTCAATTCTTCCTCGCTGTAATCGGTGAGGAAAAGCGAAAGAATATATGTCGCGCGTTCGGTATATGACATATCGACAAGCGATTCGATGTCCTTTTGAGTAAGCGACGGCAAAGTTTCGGGAACGTAAAGTCCTCCGTCGGGTGCTAACCCTCTTTTAATCACGTATGCCGATGTTTGTTTTTCGCTGTTGGGGGTACGGGTGCTGATGTATTTCATAACTTCTTTTCCCAGTCCTTGATGTGATTTATTTTATTAACTTCGCCGTCAGACGAAAGATAAATTTCGATAACGTCTATCCTTTGTTTATATATCCGTCTTCGTAATTCAATCCCAAACGGATAGAAAACGGGGATTTTTCCGCCTCTGCGGTAGATGTTCAAGAAATCTCGCGCGGCGTTATGAATATTTGCTATTTTTTCGGAATCCACCGCGTCAGACGGTCTGCCGTATAAATCGTTCGACCTCGTTTTGACTTCGAAATAGGTCAAAACGCCGAAACGGTAGCCGATTATATCAATTTCGCCGCCACGCGCGAGGTAATTGCGCGAAAGGATACGCCAAAAACGCTTTTTCAGATATTTTTCTGCGATATCTTCGCCGTATGTTCCGATTTGTTTCGCCGTTTTTTTCATCATTCGCCACCGAGCAATTTTTTAAGAAAACTCGGTCTGTGCACAGGGCTGACACCGAGCGATAGCAACGCTTCCCTATGCGCCTTCGTGGCATAGCCTTTGTGTTTACCGAGCCCGTAACCGCCATAAATTTTTTCGGCTTCATCCATCATTCTGTCCCTCGTCACCTTCGCCAAAACCGAAGCCGCCGCAATAGACGGACATTTTGAATCGCCCTTGATGACGGGTACAGCCCTAACATCAAACCCTCTTGCGATATTACCGTCGATGAGCGCCAATTCGGGACAAATCTTTAACTTCGCAACCGCCCGTTTCATCGCGAGTATAGATGCGTTTAAAATATTATACTTTTCTATTTCATAAACCTCGGCGTGACCGACAGCGCAATCGACACAGTTTTCGCGAATGATGTTATAAAGTTCTTCGCGTTTTTTGTCGCTTAACTTCTTTGAATCGTCAAGCCCTTCGATATAAAGTCCATCGGGCAAAATCACCGCCGCTGCAACGACGGGTCCAGCAAGCGGTCCGCGCCCTGCTTCGTCGCAACCGCAAATCAAGGTTTCGTTTTCTCTTAAAGCTATTTCGTATTGCCAATCGAGTGACATTTAATCACACCCTGTCAAGTGTTATGAGTCCTATCTTGCCTGCTCGGAATTCGTCGAGAATGACACTCGCCGCACGGTCTTCGTCGATAACACCGCCCGAACGCAAAAATCCGCGTCTGCGTGCGATTTTTTCGAAAACATCGTAATCGCTGTCTTCGTCTTGCAAATCAATACCGAACCTATTAACCAAACATTCGGAATAATTTTCTCTTATAAGTCCAATCAAACGGCAGG
>JAGBUH010000062.1 GCA_017630915.1 Clostridia bacterium | reverse complement strand
TAGTTATGGGTTCGATTCCCGTTGCGGGTGCCAAAAAGAAGACGGTTTTTGCCGTCTTCTTTCTGTTATATGCAACATCTACTCCACCAAGCCGTATTTAACCTTGATTCTATCCATTTTTTCGAGCATCGGTTCGGAAACAAACATCAAAAATATCACCGTACCGAAAGCGTGAACAAGGTCCATCGGAAGTCCCGTTATATAATAGGCGGACAAAGTCTTCCATGTTATGCTTTCTGCCGATGCCATAAACGCAGCGGCAGGGTTCATTATTCCACCGTAGATGAGAACAGCCGTAAACGCGCCGAAAACAGATAGCGATACACGGGTTCGTCTTAGCCAACCCTTTTTAAAAAGCACTCCTGCGAGGAAACCGATAATACCCATAGAAAACATCTGCCAAGGTGTCCACGGACCTTGCGAGAAAAGCAGGTTTGAAACAAGCATCGTAATCGCGCCGACCAAAAAGCCTGCCTCTCCACCGAAAGCAACACCTGCGATAATAGTTAGCGCAAGCATCGGTTTAAACTGCGGAAGCATAAAGAACAGACTTCTTCCTGCGATACCGATAGCGCACAATACGGCAATCGTTACAAGTTCTCTCGCTTTCGGCTTTCTGCCCTCGAACACAAGGATAAAAGGCAACATACACTCAAAGAGTATAATCAAAGCCACAAGATTGTAACTGCGGTCGTCAAGATAGAAAACGCCTATAAATATCGTAATCGGTATCAAGAGCAAAATACAAACGGTTGCCATAATAGTTCGTTTGCTTAAATTTCGTTTTTCTTTGGGCGTTTGTGCAACAAGAGGCGGTTCGCTTCGCCGTCCGACAGCAAATAGGAAAACAGTCAACGCACCAAACAAAACAATATAAATCCAAAGTTGTTCTTTGCCTTCTCCGCTAACGCCCGAAGAATTTACCAAGTCCGTCAAATCCGAAACACCCGTTGCATACAAGAACACCGCAAAAGCAACAAGTGCCGAAGTTGCGGCAAGGATTTTTCGCCATAATTTAAGCGGTTGCGGTTTATAGTTTACACTTCTTTTTGGCGGTTCGGGGAGAGGTAAAACCTCTGTCGAATCAATGTTATTTTTCTTTACTTCCCCACCGCAACAAGTGATAATATCTTCAACCGTAACGGCATTAGGAATCAAATGCCTTGCCATACGGTTGGCAGGAGTTGTATAAAAACTGTTGCCCGAAAAGAACTCGCGCGGAGTACCTTCCGCCACGATATTACCATCGAAAAACATACCGCATTTATGCGCATACTCGGCGCAGAAAGGCACGTCATGGCTCACCATAAGCACGGCAACACCTTGTTTGGTGAGTTTGTCAATAATATCCGCAAAAGTGACTTTAAATTCCGCATCAAAACCCTTTGTCGGCTCGTCAAGGAGAAGAATATCGGGCGAAGTTAAAAGCACCTTTGCAAGTGCGCATCTTTGTTGCTCACCGCCCGAAATATCATAAGGGTGACGGTCGAGAAAATCGTAAAGTCCGCAAAGCGCAACCACACGCGCAACTTGTTGTTCCTTTTCTTCTTTCGAAAATTTAATGCCGCTTAACGCCTCGAATAAATCCTCTCGCACCGTTCTTTTCACAAAAAGTGACTGCGGATTTTGGGGCAACAAACCCACCTTGCCGTTAGTTTGCACCGTTCCGCGATAGGCGTTGCGAAGTCCCGAAATAACTTTTAGCGTTGTTGTCTTCCCTGCGCCGTTACCGCCGAGGATTGCATAAAACTCGCCTTTGTGCAGGGTTAGCGAAAAGCCTTTTACCACGTCGGGTAGTTCTTTTTCGTAACGGAACCATATTTCGTCGCATTGCATGGCAACTTCGCCGTTATAATTATGTTTTTGTTCTGCTTTTAACGGTAACAATTCTTTTTCATCATTCCGCGCGGTCAAAAAATCGCTGCCGTCACGCACGGTTATAGGACAAGCAAGATTTGTTTCCACCCCTGCCCAAACGCGCATTGCGGTAGGCATGGCACGGAACATTCCGCTATCCTTATCACGAAGATGTAACCCTACCTTTTCGGGCGCATCGTCACAAATAATTTCGCCTTTTTCCATAACAATAACGCGCGTAGCAAATGGGAACGCCTCTTCCAAGCGGTGCTCGGTGAGAATAACGGTTATACCGAGTTCGCGGTTTATTTTGCCAAGCAACGCCAAAAAATCAGAAGCGGCAATCGGATCAAGTTGCGCCGTCGGTTCATCAAGCACCAAAATCTTAGGGTTCATCGCCATAACCGAGGCAAGAGATAAAAGTTGTTTTTGACCGCCCGAAAGCTCGGTTACGTTTTTATAAAACCAATTTTCAATCCCGAAAAACGCCGCAACCTCTGCAACACGGCGGCGGATTGTTGGAGTATCGTAACCCAAACTCTCCAAACCGAATGCGAGTTCGTGCCATACCTTGTCGGTTACGACCTGATTTTCGGGTGATTGCAATACAAAACCGATTTCCTGCGCTTGTGTACGTTCGTCAATTTCACTTAAAGGTTTGCCGCCTAAAAGAATTTCACCCGTGAGAACATCGTGAGGTGAAAGGCAGGTTTTAAAATGACGAAGCAACGTCGATTTACCGCAACCCGAAGGACCGCAAAGAATCAAAAACTCGCCCTGATTGACCGAAAAGGAGATGTTACCGAGTGCAATATTTTCTTGTTCGGGATAAGAAAAGCTTACATTTTTGAAATTAAAGTTTTCCATTTTCTCTCCTCCTTTTTGTTTATTACAACAGGGGTAATGCAAAGAGCGAAAAATACGATATAAAACGGTATTGTCATCAAATCGAGCGCTAAATAGCGAATATATGGGAAATATCCAAATTCAAACGCAGAAAGAATTATACCCGAAAGCAAAAACAGAAAGCAAAATCCAAACCAAACAAGAGTATATTTATCCCGGTCGTCAAACTTATAAATCGAAAAAGCGGTTCTGCCGTTTAAACCGTAACCACGGCTTTTCATACTGTCGGCGGTTTCGATAGCGTTTTCAAGCGCCCAAGTTATCATAATCGAGAAAATAAGTATAGCAGTCTTTGTTCTCTCCCAAAGAGTACCGTTTGACACATCTCTGCCGATGCTTCTTTGCGCCTCGGTCACCGTTTCCATCTGTGATTTGAACTTCGGCACGAACCGCAGGGACATACTTAACACAAGCGACAGCGCAGGAATGATTTTCCCGAAAAGATAAATAAACTTGTCCGACGTCATAACTCGGTTGAATGACGAAAACCAAAAAAGTATCGTAACAAGCATAACCCCTGCCGAAAGACCGTATAAAATACTCTCCAACGTCAATGGATTGCCGTTGCTGAAATATAGCAAAATCGTCACACCCTCGTGGTTGAAAGCAGGGTTGATAAGCGCCGTCAAAAGCACCGTCGGCAAACCGAATTTCAGCAAAAACAAAACGTTTTTCTTGCCGTTTATGCTTATCGCATAAATACACGCACAAACAAGGGATATCCCTTGCGCCAACGGATGATTAAGAGCAAGTGAAAAACCGATTACCAGAATGAAATATATTAAATTGTTCAGCGGATGAAAATCCGAAAAATGGTCTTTCAAAATTTTTTGTCCAATCACAACACCGCGTTTTCCCGAAAACACAATATATCGACGTTA
>JAGBUH010000061.1 GCA_017630915.1 Clostridia bacterium | reverse complement strand
TTGTGAGTTTATTATTTGTTTCCTTGCGCTTGAAATAACATACTTCAACGCCGATTTCTTCAAGAAGTGAAGTTTCGTCGGTAAATCCCGATATATCGCCGTTTACGGCATTGACTGCGTGAAGATAGAGCGATTTTTTGAAGCATTGAGGGGTTTGAACCGCAAACAGAGCCGACCTTTCGGGCGTTTGAATATACCCGTTAGGTTGCTTATATTTCACCGTGTCGGTTACATCGGCGCAAACACAGCTTGCTCCGTGAAAATTCGCTTTTTCAACAGCTTCGTCGATCATTTCCGCCGTGATAAACGGTCGAGCGCAATCGTGAACACAGATTATTTCTGCATCCTTGCTCGATTGAGATATGCCGTTTTTTACCGATTCGGCGCGTGTTTCGCCGCCGAGAATGAAGGTTATCGGCTTTTTATATCCATTAGCCAACTCGCGAAGCGACAACTCGTTATCGCAAGAGCAGACAACGACAATCTCATCGACACAAGATTTATCAAAAGCGTCAAGGACGTATTCAAACAAGGTTTTGCCCAAAACCTTGATATTGGGCTTTGATACACCGCCCATTCGCCGACCGCTTCCTGCGGCGGCGATGACGGCACAAACCTTTTTGTTTAACATCAATCGTTGTAATCGTAACCCATTTGGAGCGCTTTTGCGTTGAGTTCGCCCAATTCGGGTTTCGCTTTGGGTGCAGATGCTTTGATACATTCCATGAAGTAATCGAAATCGTAAAGACCGGTCTTCTTCATAAGATAACCGAGGATAATTACGTTAGCGAGTTTGGGGAAACCTGCTTCATTTGCCATTTTGGTAGCGGGAATGTAACAAGCGGTAACGTCATTACGCGATGTTTCAACGTCGATAAGCGAACTGTCGATAACGATAGTACCGCCGACCGCAACTCTGCCTTCGAATTTCAAAAGCGAGGGCTTGTTCATAGCGATAAGAATGTCGGGAGTGGTAACAAGCGGAGAACCGATGGGTTCGTCGTCGATATTTACAGAACAGTTACAAGTACCGCCGCGCATTTCAGGACCGTAGGAGGGAAGCCAGCTAACCTGTTTGTCTTTTTTCATTCCGGCAAGAACGAGTTGTTTTCCTGCAAAAAGGATACCTTGTCCGCCGAAACCTGCTAATAAAATCGCGCTCATTTCGTTTCCTCCTTTGTCACATCTTTATAAACGCCCAACGGATAGTGCGCCATCATATTTTCGCGCAACCATTCAAGCGATTTTTCGGGAGAAAGACCCCAGTTGGTCGGGCAGGTGGAAAGAACTTCGATAATAGAAAGTCCCTTCTTTTGCTGTTGCATTTCGAAGCCCTTCTTGATTGCCTTCTTAGCGGCGCGAACGTTTTGAACACAGTCAACTGCAACGCGTTCTGCATAAGCAACGCCGTCTAAGGTGCTGACCATTTCGCAAACGCGAATGGGGTTGCCTTGGATTTCCTTGATTCTGCCGTAAGGAGAAGTGGTGGAAACCTGACCGAGCAAGGTGGTGGGAGCCATTTGACCGCCCGTCATACCGTAAATAGCGTTATTTACGAAGATAATGGTAAGATTTTCGCCTCTTGCGCCGACGTGAACCGTTTCGGCAGTACCGATAGCGGCAAGGTCGCCGTCACCTTGATAGGTGAATACGGTGAGGTCGGGGTTAGCGCGTTTAACGCCTGTTGCAACGGCAGGAGCACGTCCGTGAGGCGCTTCGATCATATCGCAGTTAAAGTAGTTATAAGCGAAAACTGAGCAGCCAACGGGCGCGATACCGACGGTTGTGTCTTCAACGCCGAGTTCGTCGATAACTTCGGCAACAAGACGGTGGATTATACCGTGAGTACAACCGGGGCAGTAGTGAAAGGGTGTGTCTGTAAGTGCATGAGGTTTATCAAAAACGATCATTATGCGTTACCTCCCGAAATTTCTTCGATTTTTGCAAGTATTTCTTCGGGAGAGGGAATCATACCGCCCGTTCTTCCGTAGTGATATACCTTCTTTTTGCAGTCGATGGCAATTTTGATGTCGTTAACCATTTGGCCCATATTCATTTCAACAGAAAGGAAGCACTTTGCCTTGTCTGCAAGTTCGTTCAATTGCTTAGAGGGGAAAGGATAAAGGGTAATGGGACGGAAAAGACCGACTTTGATGCCCTTCTTACGCGCGTTGCGGACTGCGGTTTTCGCGATACGCGCGGTGATACCGTAAGAAACGAGAACGATGTCTGCATCTTCGGTAAGATATTCTTCATATTTAACTTCGTTTTCTTCGAGTTTTTTATATCTTTCGAAACGTTCGAGAACGATTTCTTCGAGTTTTTCGGGTTCGATATAAAGCGAGTTGACGATGTTGTGAACGCGCTTGCCGCCGTGACCGCAACAAGCCCAATCCTTTTCGGGAATTTCACGCGCGGGTTTTGCCTCAAAGTCAACCGGTTCCATCATCTGACCGAGTGCGCCGTCTGCGAGAATCATACAAGGCATACGGTAGATGTCGGCAAGGTCGAACGCTTCGCCAACGAGGGTCGCGATTTCCTGAACCGAGTTAGGAGCGAGAACGATAGCGTGTCCGTCGCCGTGACCGAGCGCTTTTGTTGCTTGGTTATAGTCGCTTTGTGCAGGTTGGATACCGCCAAGACCGGGGCCGCCTCTTTGTACGTTAACGATAACGCAGGGGAGGTCGGAACCGATTATGTAGGAGATACCTTCGGATTTAAGCGAAATTCCGGGGGAAGAAGAACTTGTGATAACTCTTGCGCCGGTACTTGCCGCGCCTAAAACCATGTTGATTGCCGCTATTTCACTTTCTGCTTGAAGCGAAAGACCGCCTCTCTTGGGCATTTGCTTTGCCATATATTCGGCAAGTTCGGTTTGAGGGGTGATAGGATAACCGAAGAAAAGTTTACAGCCCGAACGGATCGCGGCTTCTGCGATTGCTTCGTTACCTTTCATCAAAAGTTTTTCGCCCATTATTTGTCACCTCTTTCCACGGTTATAATAACGTCGGGACACATTGTTGCGCACATAGCGCAAGCGATGCACTTGTCCTTTTCTGTAACGGTTGCAGGGTGGTAACCCTTTGCGTTAAGAACACTCTTGTCAAGGAAAACTATTTTCTTGGGACAAGCCAAAACGCAAAGACCGCAACCTTTACAAAGGTCGGTTTTGAATGTTACGTTGTTCATTTTCTAATCCTCTGTATTTATAGATTTTTTATTTTCAAAATAATTTTTTCGTTATGTCGGTAATCTTCACCGTGTTTTCAACGTCGAGCCAATCGGGGCAGGTTGTCAAAAGCAGAGGGAGATTCGCAATTTCAGATAACTTTTCAGCATAGGGAATCGCGTTTATTATAGTTTCCTCTGTCGTTTCAGCGCCGAGGTTTGAATTGTTGATAATGCCGTGAAATTCAAGTCCCGATGCACGTTTTATTTCTTCAAGAACCTCTAATGCGCCCTCTGGTTCGGCGGTTATATAGCGGTAACGGTTATAAACGAAATACATTTTATAACCTGCTTCGACATAATCGTCGTGCGATAATCCAAGCACCGCCGCGCCGTCGCCGTCACCGCCGACGTCGGCAACCGAAAAGCCTTCTCCCGTAAACAAAAGATGATAATTCGGGGGGAGTGCAGGGATATCGACATTGGTGTTCGCGAAAATCGGAATCATCGTTTGAACGCCCAAGTCGTTAAGCATTTTTTCGTTATCGGCGCTTCTGAAATAAGGGTTTACAATATCAAGGTCGGCAATACGGCTTTTTTTGCCGTTTTTTGCAATCGACATCGCCAAATTCACCGCGATATTCGTCTTGCCCGAGCCGTAAGGACCTGAAATTACCGTAACCTTTTCTTTTGCCAATTCGTAAAGCGAGTTCATTTATGCTCCTCTGATAATATCGCCGCTTTTCGCGGAGTCGATTTCAAGATAAAATTCCATTCCTGCATGAGGGGTAGAATCAATCGGGTTCATATTTATATCATACATATTGCCAATCACGAAATCTCTGCCGAAACACTTGGGTGACAACAAATTTGCCGTGTTTCCTTTGAACATTTTGTTTCTTTGGAAGCACTTTGCAAGTCCTTTTTCGGCATCAAACTCGGTGACCGTCGCAAGAAACGGGCGGTCGGCGATATATTCGTTTTCGATAACCACGTTTGCATCGGTTTGGGGTGAAGAATAGAAATACCCTGTGCCGTATTCGCGGTGGCTGACGCTTTCGGTTTCGCGAGTGCAACGTTCGTCGAAAGGACGGTTTTCAAAATAATCGTCAATCGCGATTCTATATGCATTGGTAATCGCGGCGGTATAATACGCGCTCTTCATTCTGCCCTCAATCTTGAATGAATCGATACCTGCATCAACCAAATCACCGATATGTTCTATCATTCGCATATCGCGTGACGAAAATACGTAAGACCCGTTTTCATCCTGCTCGGCAATCGCGGTTTCGCCGCGTTTTTCTTCTCTGAGATAGTATTTCCAACGGCAAGGCTGAGCACATTGTCCGTTATTCGCGTTTCTTCCTGTATAATAATTGGAAAGCAGACATCTTCCCGAATAGGAAACACACATCGCGCCGTGAACAAAACATTCAAGCTCGGTTTCGTCGGGGATATTAGAACGAATCATTTTAATTTCGTCAAGCGAAAGTTCACGCGCCAAGACAACGCGTTTTACGCCGTATCTGTTCCAAAAGTTAATCGAAGCCGAATTAACCGTCGATGCTTGGGTGGATAGATGAAGTTCAGCGTTCGGGATTTCATTCTTTATTATATCCATAACACCGACGTCGCTTACAATAAATGCGTCGGGCGTGATTTCCGACAAAATCTTTGCGTATTCTCGCAAGTCAGAAAGTTCGTGATCCCTCGGCATTGTGTTGAGGGTAAGATAAACCTTCGCATTACGGGAATGGGCATAGTCAAGCGCAACGCTTAACTGTTCGGGAGTCAAATTGCCTGCCGATGCTCTCATTCCGAATCGGTCGAGCGCGCAATAAACCGCGTCTGCACCGTAATTTATCGCATATTTAAGTTTTTCTAAATTGCCCGCAGGGGATAAAAGTTCGGGGCGTTTTTTATTGTCCATAGGTTCCTGCTTCAATTGCTTCGTTATCTTTTTTTGCCTGAGCAACGTTATTGTCGTGACCGCCCTTGCTAGCGGCGTAATAGGTCTTGCCTGCGTTGTTGGAAACGAAGAAATATGCGTTAATCGTTCCGCCGTATTCGTTTAAGGGTGCGGTGGGGAACAAAGCCGCGTTAAGCGCATCAAGACCGGGGTTGCTTATTGCTCCGGGAGGCAAACCGTTGTACAAATAGGTATTGTACGGGGTTTCATAACTCGTGTCGAGTTGAGTCGAGTCGGAAATACGTTCGGGCAACACGTATTGAATAGTTGCGTCGCTTTCGAGTTTCGGGAAGTTTGCAGGGTGCGAAAGACGGTTGTGGAAAACGTAAGAAACCGAGTAAAAGTCGTCAGCCGTACCGCCCTCGCTTTGAACCATTGAGGCAAGAATAACAACGTCGTCGAAGTCCATGCCGTATTTATCCAACATGGTTTTTTGGTAGGATTCGCCTTTGCTGTTCTTTCTTGTAAAGTCTTTCCAGAACTTATCGTTGAAAGCGTTAAGCATTTTGTTTATAACGTAAACTTCGTCTTCGGTCGTGTAAAAATCGTAGGTGTCGGGATAGAGATAACCTTCCAAACGGTACTTTCTGTGCTCGGAATAACCTTTTTCTTCAAGCAATTCAACGAAAGCCCATTTATACGGATAATTGTTTACCGCTTCGATATAATCTTCTCGCTGTCCAACACCGTTTTCAACCAAAAGGTCGATAATTTGGTCGATGGTAAATCCTTCGGGAATAGTAACAGTTACAACCTCGCGTTTTACGGTTTTGGCGGTGAGCGCTGTGATTATTTGCGAATAGTTGTAGTTTGTATTAAGAGTGTGGTCGCCCGAAATATATTCGGTAGAACTGTCGCCGTCACCACGATATTGCATGTATATTTTATACACCCAATCGTATTCGATAACACCCTTTTCCTTTAACATTTTTGCAACAGATTCGTGGTCCGCACCGTCTTCTATCGTTACGGTAACTTCGCGCGTGTCCGAAACCAAGGCAAAAACGTCGTTTCCGATGGTAATAATATAATATGAAAGGTATGCCGACGCAATAACGACGAGCAAAATATAGATGATAGCCTTCGGAACGATGCTTAATTGTCCTAAAATCCTTTTTACAACACCGCCGGTTTTGGATTTCTTTTCGATAGGTTCGGGTTCTTCTGCTGTTTCCGTTTCGATAGGCGTTGTTTCCTCTTCGTTCGAAAAATGGTCGGTAAAATGAGGAGCATTGTCGTTATTGACCGCACTTGTTGCCACATCACTTTCGTCGCTTAAATGACTAAAAATGGCGGCGGGAATCTCGCCCTCGTCATTTTGAGAGGGTTCTTCAATCGGTTCTTCCGGAATCGGCGCACCCGAAGAAAGAATTTCGATTATTTCATCTACACGGCTTGCGTTTTCATGAGAAACCGCACCGTTATTGATATCTTTTTCGGGTTCGGGTTCGACGGCAGAACCGTTAAGCGAAGACAATATATCAAAAAGGTCGTCTGCGCGGCTGCGTTCATTATTATCTGCCATGATAAAGACCTCCTTAGGTGGTTATGTAAGAAGCGAAACGGCCACAAAAGCCAAAACGAGAAAAATAAACGTGGGAGAAAAGAAAACTTTAAAGAAATTCGAACTGCTTTTCGGTGGCATCAATTCAATAGGCGGTTTTTCGGCGTAGGCGTAACAAATGCTTTCAACACGCGTCAGCATAAGGACAAATGCAACGCCTGTTAAGATTGTAAGCACGAAACCGATGAAGAACGCGCCGTTTTTAACAACCGTAACTCGCAAAAATGCATCGCTTGCATATATGCTCAAAGTATTACTTAAAAGGTGCAAAGCGATTGACGGTATAATCGAGCGCGTGATTGCCGTGACAAATCCGAGCAAAAGTCCCGTGAAAAGATAGATAAAAATATTTTCTATCGAAAAGTGTAACATCGAAAAGCAAAGCGCTGACATTATTATAGCATTTGCCGTGCCGTATTTGCGATATTCCGAAAATACAATGCCTCGGAAGAATAATTCTTCGCAAAATGCAGGGATAACTATAAGCGAAAGTATAATTTCAACTTGGCTCGAACCCTCGGTTGTACCCGAAAAGTCTTCGTAAAAATTTACTAACGATGCAACCGAACCGCCGTTTACAAAATAGAAAAACTTGATAATCAACATTCCGCAAATGAAAAACAAAGCCGCGAATATCAAAAACAGAATGTGCGTTCCTCCGCGTGGGACAAGATAAATCGGCTCTTGCAGTTTGCGCCCTTTTAACAGGTAATAAACCATGCAGGGCAAAGCCAAGGTTGCCAACTGAACAACACCGACCGCGATGAAGACGTTGGTATCGCTTTGAAGGGTGCGTAGTGCGTATTTTGATGCCTGCATCGCGATAAGCACAAAAATGACCAATAACGGCGTGGTTATAAGCGGACTTTTAAATCGCTCTTTCATTTCTTCGGTCATTTTTCACCCTCCTCTCAATAATAAGTTGCTTTTATTTAGATCTTACAGATTCGCGAATGTCCTCTGCCGCTTGCGCGCCGAACATTACTTCGATAAGCTTAAATCCAAATTCAAACGAAACGCCCATACCTTCGGCTGTTATAAAGATGTCGTCATGCTCAACCTTTTTGCCCGTGATGTTTGCATATTCCAATTTATCTGCAAACGAGGGATAAACTGCGGCGTTTCTGCCGTCAAGCAAACGCATTTTGCCGAGGATCGACGGCGCGGCGCAGATAGCGGCGATAAACAAACCCTTGCTTGCGGCATATTCGATAGTGTCAAGCACTCTCGGGTTGTTGCCAAGAAGTTCTGTGCCAGGAAGTCCGCCGGGGAGAACAAGACAGTCCATATCTTCCTTGCGTAGTTCGTCAATCGTGATGTCGGCGGTGATAGTAAATCCGTGCGAACCGGTGACGGCAAGACCGCCCTCGGTTGCGACAAGCACAACGTTCGCACCTGCGCGTTTTAAAAGGTCGGCAGGAACAAGCGCTTCGCATTCTTCAAATCCTCTCGCGAGGAGAATGTATACAGTAGCCATTTTTAAATCCTTTCTGTCAAACAGATAATTCGGGAATTATATTTTTAAGTCTTTCGACAATTTCTTTATGTATTTCTTCTCTCGATTTAAGGGAACCGTCTTTTGCACAGTCAATCTTAATCCAACCCAACTTTTCGGCGGAATAAAGCGCGGCGCGGTAGGAATTTTCGAGGTGCTTTTTGTTGTTTTCGTGAATGTCCTTTTCGGCGCCCGTTTCGTCGCATCTGTGCTGAATCATTTTTTGGGACACTTCGGGCGGGACACAGAGATAAACTACCGCGTCGGGTTTCGGAATCGAGAGTTTGTTGTATTCATAATCCATTAACCAACCCAAAAATTCGTCGTATTGTTCGGGCTCCAACTTCGAAAGTTGGTGAACCGCGTTCGCCGAAGTATAGCGGTTGGCAAGAATTATTTTGCCCGATTCGTAATCCTGCTTCCAGTCGAGCATAAAAGAACAGTATCTGTCGGCTGCAAAAAAACTGCTCGCGGCAAAGGGGTTGACAATTTCGGGGTCGTCGCCGAAACGTCCCTTTAAATACATATT
>JAGBUH010000060.1 GCA_017630915.1 Clostridia bacterium | reverse complement strand
TCTGGTGTAAACGTCTCCTGATAAATGAAATTTGTCAATGACTGGATTGTGGCATTACTGTTGTAAAATGCCTCCGCATTTCCGTCCAGATATGCACAAATGGCAGGTAGTTGCCAATCAGTAGAGATTTTTATGTCGGCAAAATTGACTATACTTTCAAGGTAAGGAATTACCGCTTTGAACAAAAGCGTGTTGTAAAACTCGATTATAACGTCAAGCGGAGTTGTTCCGTTAATATCATATGCCTTATCTTCGTTCCCGTTTGCCCTTAGTATTTTCCATGCGATTTCGCCGCGATTGTAAATGTCGCTCCTACCGTACCAATTTTTTTGTATTCGATTTAATAAGGTTGCACACAGAGGTTGTACACGAAACAGAACATCGTTGTTGGGTTCATCTATGATATGGATTGAACAAAAGAATTTGCCTTTCAAAACGGCATACCAATCGTATCCTTTGTTTTTTGAAACGAAACCTGCCAAACGCAATTTCGGAGCAAAATGTTCTTCAATGATTTCCGAAGTGATTTTCATCTTTCCACCTATCCATATTTACGATTATCGTCGTTTAATGGTACTATCGTTGTATAACCCCATTTTTTATATTTTAATTATACATAAATCCCGACAAAAAGTCAACAAAGCAGGAATTTGACAACTTAATAATTTTTCTTGAAAAATAGGATAAAATGGTATATAATTACATATTATACATAATCGCGCGCGAAAGGAAATGCGGATATATGAAAGTCACTTTACAGAATCTTACCAAGGTATTCCCTGCCAAGAGCAAAAAGGCGAAGGACGTTATCGCGGTAAACGATTTCGATTTTGTTATCGAAGACGGGTTGCTCATCGGGTTGCTCGGTCCGTCGGGGTGCGGAAAATCTACCGCGCTTAATCTTATTTCGGGGTTACAAAAGCCCACAAGCGGAAAGATTTTCTTCGGTGATGACGACGTTACCAACCTTCCTCCCGAAAACAGAGGCGTTGGGTTGGTATTTCAAAATTATGCGCTTTATCCGCATCTTACCGTTTTGCAAAACATCACCTTCCCTCTCGAAAACCGTAAAGGCAAGGACAAACTCACCAAAGAAGTTATGGTCGAGATGGCAACCGAGGTTGCAAAACTCGTTCAGATTGACACGCTTTTAGACAGAAAGCCCGCCGAACTTTCGGGCGGTCAACAACAGCGTGTTGCGATTGCGAGAGCATTGGTCAAAAAGCCGAAGATTTTGTTACTTGACGAACCGTTATCGAACCTCGACGCGAGATTACGTCTTCAAACACGTGAGGAATTGCGAAGAATTCAAAAGCAAACGGGCATTACAACAATTTTCGTTACCCACGACCAAGAGGAAGCGATGTCGATTTCAGATATGATTGTGGTTATGAAAGAGGGCGTTTTGCACCAAATCGGCAAACCGCAAGACGTTTATGAAAACCCGATTGATTTGTTCGTTGCAAAATTCTTGGGCACTCCGCCTATCAACGTTTTCGACGGATACGTCAAGGGTGGGCAGTTATACATCGGCGACGAATCGGTTTTAGACGTTTCAAGCATTGAAGACAAAGAGGTTGACGTAGCAATTCGTCCCGAAGGTTTTGTTGTTGACGAAAACGGCAGATTCACATGCAACCTCAACCGAATTGAAGTTATGGGCAGAGATATCAGCGTTGTTGCATCACACGAAAAGTCGCAAAACAAGGACATCCGCGCGATAATTTCCGCCGAAAATATGGCACGACTCAATCAGGCAACCGTTAAATTCAACCTCAAACCCTATAAGGTTTATATTTTTGAAAAGGACAGCGGTAAACGCATTTACTTTTAATATGAAAAACAACAATTTAAAAGGATGGTTATATCTGCTTCCCGCGATTGCGTTCCTCGGGTTATTTATGGTCTATCCCTTGATAGACGTGCTTATTTACTCGTTCGAGGAGGGCTTTAACTTCGCATCGCAAACCTATTTCGGCGTGGGCGGATACAACTATTCATACGTTTTGCACGACCCTTACTTCCTATCGGCGTTGAAAAACACCTTTATTCTTGTTATCATCACCGTTCCTCTAAGCACCTTATTTTCGCTTCTTATTTCGGTTGGGTTGAGTTCGATTCAGAAAATCAGAAACCTTTTCCAAACCATTTATTTCCTCCCTTACGTTACAAACACGTTAGCGGTCGGTTTGGTGTTTATGATTCTGTTTAAGCAGACACCCTATACAAACGGTTTGGCGAATTTGGTACTCGGTTGGTTTGGGTTCTCGCCCGTTGACTTCATCGCAGGTCCGTATTGGGCGAAAATGACGGTGCTTTGCATCTACACCATTTGGGTGGTTATGCCGTTTAAGATTTTGATACTTACAAGCGCGCTCGCGTCGGTTGACGAGGTTTATTACAACGCGGCGAAGATTGACGGCACTTCGAAGTTCAGAATTTTCACAAAAATCACGCTTCCGATGATTTCTCCGACGATGTTTTATCTTATCATCACCGGTTTTATCGGCGCGTTCAAGGCGTATTCCGACGCGGTTGCTTTGTTCGGCATCGACCTTAATTCCGCCGAAATGAACACCATTGTCGGTTATATTTACGATATGCTCTACGGCAATTCGGGGGGATATCCTTCCTTTGCTTCTGCCGCCGCTATTATTCTTTTCGTTATCGTGCTTACTATCACTTGCATCAATTTGCTCGTGAGCAAGAAACACGTTCATTATTAAGGGAGGGCGGTTTTTAATGGATTACGAAAAAATTGAATCATCCGCGCGTAACCGCAAGATTGCTCTTAACAGCGTCATATACACCTTGCTTGTTATTTGGGCGATTTTCGTGCTTTTCCCTTTCTATTGGATGGTGCTTACCTCGGTTAAGGGCTACGGCGAATACAACTCGGAATGGATACCGAAGTTATTTACCCTGACTCCGACATTCGACAACTACGTCGATGCATTCACGGCGGTACCGTTGGGCGGTTATTTCCTTAATACCTTGATTTTTACGCTTGTGACGACGGCTTTGATGCTGTTTGTCACGGTTTTGGCGGCGTTTGCTTTTGCAAGGCTTGAATTCAAGGGCAAGAACATTATTTTCGTTTTGTTTTTGTCGCTTATGATGATTCCGACCGAGTTGGTGGTTATCACAAACTACGTAACCATTACCGAATGGGATTTACGAAACACTTTTACGGGGTTGATTCTTCCCTCGGTTACTTCGGTATTTTACATCTATCTTTTAAAAGAAAACTTCGCACAGATTCCAGACGAGCTTTATTATGCGGCGAAGGTTGACGGAACAAGCGATTTCCGTTATCTTTACAAGGTTATGATTCCGATTTGCAGACCGACTATCGTAACCGTCACGATTCTTAAAGTTATCGAATGTTGGAACTCTTACGTATGGCCGCGTCTTGTTACCGACGACCAAGCGTATTATCTTGTTTCGAACGGTATTCAGGAGATTCGCGAAAACGGCTTCGGGCGCGACAACATCCCCGCTATGATGGCGGCGGTAGTGGTTATTTCGGTTCCGCTTATTATTCTTTTCCTTATCTTCCGCAACAAGATTATGGAGGGTGTTTCGAGGGGAGGTATGAAGGGATGAAAAAGTTTATCGCTTTGTTGCTTCTTCTTACCCTTGTTTTGCCTCTTACCGCCTGTCACGGCGACAGAGAGAAAAAGGCGTTCTACATTCCCGACGAGTTTGACACGACAAGGAATTACGAAATTTCCTTTTGGGCGAAGAACGACACGAACATAACACAGGTTAATATCTACAAAAAGGCGATTGAGGATTTTCAGGAGTTGTACCCCAACATCACCGTTAATTTACGGCTTTACACCGATTACGGCAAGATTTACAACGACGTTATAACCAACATCGCGACCAACACGACGCCTAACGTCTGTATCACCTACCCCGACCACATCGCGACTTATTTAACAGGCGAGGACACGGTCGTTCCGCTTGACGATTTATTCGACGACAAGAAATACGGTTTGGGCGGCAGCGAAGTTAGGTTCGATTCGCCGACGAAAGAGGAAATTATTCCTCAATTTCTAAGCGAATGTGAATTCAACGGGCATTATTACGCGATTCCCTATATGCGCTCGACCGAGGCGTGTTACGTTAACAAAACTTATGTCGAAAAGTTGGGTTACACACTCCCCGACGTGTTGACTTGGGATTTTATTTGGGAGGTTTCCGAAAAGGCGGTCGAAAAGGACGCTGACGGAAATTACAAGTTAAACGGGCAAAAGGTTATGATTCCGTTTATCTACAAATCGACCGACAATATGATGATTCAGGTGTTAAAGCAAAAAGACGCGCCTTATTCGACGGTGAAAGGCGAGGTGCAAATCTTTAACGAAACGACGAGCGAGTTTTTGTTAAATCTTGGCGACCAAGTCGAAAAGAAATCCTTTAACACGTTTAAATTAACAGGATATCCTGCAAACTTCCTTAATGCAGGTCAATGCATCTTCGCTATCGACTCGACAGCGGGCGCAACCTGGATGGGTTGCAAAGCACCGCTTTTAGACATTCCCGAAGAAAAAGTGGTGGAATTTGAAACGGCGGTTATGACCGTACCGCAATACGACGTTGACAACCCAAAGATGATTTCGCAAGGTCCGTCGATGTGCGTGTTTAACCGCGAGGACAGTCAGGAGGTTCTTGCTTCTTGGTTGTTCGCGCAGTTTATGCTGACAAACGACGTGCAGATTGCTTATTCGCAGACCGAGGGTTATGCACCCGTCACATCGAAAGCGCAAAATTGTGATGAATACGTAGACTATCTCGCACGTGAGGGCGAGAATGACGAAATGTATTACGACGTGAAGTTAAAAGCGACAAAACTTTTGCTATCAAACACCGAAAACACCTTCGTCACCCCCGTATTCAACGGTTCGGCATCGCTCCGCAACGCCGCGGGTCAGTTGAGTGAAAACGTCAACAAGACGGTTCGCCGTAACGGTCCGATTGATGAAAGCTATTTAGAAGAAATGTACGACGAGGTCAGCGCGATGTACCGTCTTGACCAAATCAACATTTCGAACGAAAAGTTGACATTGGGTGAATTGCCGAACGGTGCGATTTGGATGATAGCGATTTTGGCAATTTGTTGGGTTTGTATGGGATTTTATGTCGTAGTTGACAAAATTAAAAAGAAAAAACGATAAAAAATCTATGTGAATTACATTGAAATTTGTAGAATAAACTGTATAATATATACAATCAAATTTTAAGGAGTTACTACAATGAAAAAGATTCTTGCGTTTCTTTTGGTAGTTTCGATGCTTGTTGCATTCGCAGCATGTGCCGATACTGACAACACCTCGTCTGATGTTTCTTCCGCTGTTTCGAGCGAAGTTTCTTCCGAAGTTTCTTCCGAAGCATCTTCCGAAGTTTCTTCCGAAGAAGAAGTTATTGTTATGACCTATGCTGAATACGTTGCGGCTGAAATCGACAGCAAAGTTGTTGTTGAAACCTACATTCAAGCAAAACAAGGTTGGTGGGAAAAAGACGGCGTTGGCGGCGTTGCTACCTTCTACACCCAAAACGAAGAAGGCGCATACTTCATCTATGATATGCCCTGCTCCAAAGAAGACTATGATAACAAGCTCGTAAAAGGCGCGAAGATTCGCGTTACCGGTGCCAAGGCGGCTTTCAACGGCGAAGTTGAAATCGTTGACGCTACTTACGAAGTGCTCGAAGGCACTTGGGAAGCAGAAGCTTTGAACATCACCGACAAGCTCGGCGACGAAACCCTCATCGACGATATGAACAAGTACGTACTCTTCGATTGCGTTACCATCGTTGCCGCTAACGACAACGGCGATGCTTTCCTCTACAAGTGGGACGGTTCGGGCAGCGAAGGCGATGATATCTACTTCAAAGTTTCTGTAGGCGGCGAAGAAACCTACACCTTCGTTATCGAATCCTACCTCACCGGCAAAGACACCGACGTTTACAAAGCAGCACAAAATCTTAACGTTGGCGACTGCCTCAATATGAAGGGCTTCCTTTACTGGTACGAAGGCGTTCAACCTCACATCGTTGCTATCGAAAGCATTCCCGCATAATTCAGAATAACAAAAAGAAGCGTGGTTTTCATTTGAAAGCCACGCTTTTTTACATTT
>JAGBUH010000059.1 GCA_017630915.1 Clostridia bacterium | reverse complement strand
ATCCACCCTCATATTCGAACAAGCCCTTTTCTGCGCCTCTGCCGTTTTCATAGTAGTAAAGTTCGCCGTCTTTTTCTACGATACCGTTAAGCATCTTACCGTCTTCGCCGAATTCATACATACCTGTGGGAAGGTCGCAGTTGGTTTGCCATGCATAGAACTCTTGGTTTCTTACAACTTCGCCCTTGAATTGAGTGAAGTAGTATGCACCGTCGCAGTATACAAGACCCTTTTCGGTGCCGTTACCGTTTTCGTAATAATAAAGCACGCCGTCTTTTTCTACTATGCCTTGAAGCATCTTACCGTCGGCACCGAATTCGTACCATGCCATAGGCAAGTCGCAATTGGTCATCCATGCGAAGTATCTTTCGTTCGCTACAACTTCGCCCTTATATTGAGTGAAGTAGTATGCGCCGTCACAGTAAACCAAGCCCTTTTCTCTGCCGTTACCGTTTTCGTAGTAATAGTTCTTACCGTCGATTTCTATGATGCCTTGCAACATCTTACCGTCTGCACCGAATTCGTACCATTCCATAGGTAAGTCGCAGTTGGTCATCCATGCGAAGTATCTTTCGTTCATTATTACTTCGCCCTTATAGCCGGAGAAGTAATATGCGCCGTCACAGTAAACCAAGCCTTTTTCAACGCCGTTACCGTTTTCGTAGTAGTAAAGTACGCCGTCTTTTTCTACTATGCCTTGAAGCATCTTACCGTCGGCACCGAATTCGTACCATTCGTTAGGAAGGTCGCAGTTGGTCATCCATGCGAAGTATCTTTCATTAACGACAAGTTCTCCTTGGAATCCGGAGAAGTAATAGTCGTCGCCGACCTTTACAAGTCCCTTTTCGACACCTACGCCGTTTTCATAGTAGTAATACTTTCCGCCGACGTAAACAACTTCGCCTTCTGCTTTCGAGCCGACAAGTTTACCGTCTGCGCCGAAGGTATATGTACCTGTGGGAAGGTCGCAGTTGGTTATCCATGCGTACATGGTTGTATCTGTAACGAGGATACCGTCGTATTGTGCGAAGTAGTAATCGTTATCTACCTTAATGAGATACTTTTCAGCGCCTATACCGTCTTCGAGGTAGTAATATGTGCCGTCGATTTCGCATACGCCGTCGAGTGTGCCGAGGCATACGCCGGTTTCGTCGAAGTTATACCATTTATTAGCTTCGCCGGACCACAACTTATTGATGCCGGTTACGGGGTAGCCGCCTTCGAAGTAATATTCGTTTCCGTCAATGGTTTCCCAGCCCGAGTAGTAGTAACCGGGGCCGTAGTAATATCTCTTGCCGTCAAGAGTATTTGCCCACGTACCTTCGGTCTTACCGGTTTCATCAAAGTTGAACCATACGCCGTCAACCTTAACGCTGCCGCTTACTGCCGCGTAATCTTCGCCGAAGTAGTACCACGCGCTATCAATTTCTTGCCAGCCGGTGAGAAGTACACCGTTTTCTGCACAGTAGTATACGCCGTCATTTTCGTAAAGTCCGCTGTAATCGCTTACTTCACCGCATTCGCATGCAATTTTACCGTCAACAAGTTTGAATTCACATTCGTGAGTATATTCTGCAATTATTGCGTATCCACCGTTTGCGGTGTAGTATTCAACACCAACCGCATCGTTGGTATTAAGCATACCGCCGGCGGTAGAGTTGTTAATCCAAAGAGCGATATCACCTTCGGCATCATTTTTTACATCGAAAGTAAATTCGAAGACCAAAACGTCATCTTCGGTTACAGAGTCGAAATACAAAGTAGTGGTGAGCGCTGCAACGTTAATAACGCCGTCATTATTAGGAACAGCTTGTTCGCCATCAGCAATATCATTAAAATTATTGGTCGTGTAGCTGAAATTTTCCCAACGACCGCCAGCTTTCGAAAGGTCGATGCAATCAAGATTACCGTTATCGCCTTCGTTTAAATCGTTAGTGAGAACAAGTTTATCGTTATCATACATGAATGCGAAAGAAACGCAGTCAACGCCATCTTTTGCAACGATATTTTTAACACTTACCTTAACGGTAACTTCCTCGCCTGCAACATAACTTTCAGGCGCTTCCACAACGAGATCAAATTGAGCATCGTCATTTACCTTGCCCACGAGACCGATGAGGTGTTGTTCGAAATCCAAGTTGCCAAGAGCGATATCTTCAACAGAAACGTGGATATCCTTAGACGATTCCCAAGCGTTATAGGGAAGATTTACAATTCTGGAACCGTAATCGCCAACAGTAACAGCAGGATAGTAAAGCGTAACATTTTCAACATCTTTGTTGGAAACGTTTACAAAATAATCGAAACCGTCTTCGCCGCCGAATTCGTCAAGGTCAACAGAAAATTCGATGAATGTCTTGTTGCCTTTGCCACTTATCTTTGTAACAAGAGAGGTGTCTGCTATATCCTTTGCGGAATTGGCAGTCAACGAAGTATTATACTTCGCGGCGGGAGCTTCGGTATTCAAATCATAATAATGAGTGTAAACAGTTGCATTGTCCTTGGTTTTGAGCCAAATGCGAGCATTTGTACCCGTACCGTTTTCGCCCAATTCGAGCGCACAATCAACCACAAACGCACCGTAAAGTTTACCGCCGTAGGTGCGGAATTGATATTTATACGACAAAGTAGCATCGGTAACCGGCAAATCCAACCAGTAGCCGTTTTCGGGATTAACTTCGGTCCAGCCGTTTATATCCCAACCGTTTTCGGTCAATTTGCCGTCAACCGCGATAAACTCAGGAATTAAACCCGATGCGTTTTCGGGAATCATGTCAAGAATCATATCGCCAAGCGCAATATCGGCGGTCTTAATGGTGATATCACCATAGGTATACCAATTATTAAAAGGAAGATTTTCAAGTCTGGTGCTTCCGTTAGGAACGGGAGGATAATAAAGGGCAACATTTTTGTTCGCATTGTTAGAAACAACAACGAAATAATCAAATCTTTCTTCACCGCCGAATTCAGCAAGTTCAACGGAGAATTCCACATACGTTACACCGTTTGCACCATTCAACTGAGCATCAAGAGAAGTATTTGAAACAGCGGTTGCGCTATTCGAAGTGAGAGAGGTGTTGCGTTTTGCCGCAAGTTTATCTGCGTTTATATCATAAAAATGAGTATAAACGGTAGCATTATCGTTGGTTCTAAACCAAATTCTTACGTTAGTTCCTACACCGTTGCCACCTACAACAAGGTCACAATCGATCACAAACGCACCGTAAAGACGAGTATCATCAGTACGGAGTTGATACATATAAGAGAGAGTATCCGTATCGGGATCGTTTTGCCAATAGCCATTATCTTCGTTAACTTTAACCCAGCCATCCGCAGTCCAACCGTCGTCGCTTAATTCACCATCAACAATTATAGTTTCCTTGCTGATGGGATAAGCACCGCTTCCGGAATTCAACGCCAATGCCGAAACCGAAAGAACGCACAACAACATGGTCGCAGATAGAAGAACACACAAGAGTTTTCTCATACAAAAACCTTCGCTTTCTTTTATAATTTAATATCGTGCAAACTATATGATAACATCATCGCCCTGAATTGTCAAGGCATGATGCACCATTTCAAACTAAAAAAACGGAAAATTTATAAATTTTATTTACAATTTATTAAAAAACCTCATCGTTCTTCACGGAAATAGTTAAGTCCCAATGCCGCAGGAAGACCGCTGTTTGACCGTTTGTTTCGCACCGAGGTTACAACCAACACAATTGCTGTAATAATAAACGGAAGCGCTTGATACAATTGAGTCGGGATTTTCGCAAGCCAGCCGAGCGCATTCGGAAATGCCAAGGCAAGACTACTGCCCGAAACACGTAAAGTATTGAAGAAACCAAATACGAAAGTTCCGAGAATCGCAAGGGAGGGATTCCAATTTGCGAAAATAACCAACGCAACAGCAATCCATCCGTAGCCGTTAATCCAGCAACTACTATTAAACGAACCCGACATATTAAGTCCCATATAATATCCGCCGATGCCCATAATTCCGCAACCTAAACAGATATGGATATACTTCATCAACTTGACGTTGATACCGACCGAGTCTGCGGCAGCAGGGTTTTCACCGATTGCGCGGAGGCGCAAACCCCAAGTAGTGTGTTTTAAATACCACCACATCAAAACCGCGATACCGATACCAAAATAAACGAGAATATTATGACTGAAAAGTCCGCGACCAATTATCGGAATTTCCGAAAGCAACGGAATTGAAATATCCTCAAATCCATTCTTGATATTTTCGTAATCGCTCATCATCGGCCAAGAAACCGCTTTTAAGCCGTTACCGACGAAGAAGTAGATGCCAAGACCGAAAGTCGTCAAGGTAAGACCTGTAATATTCTGGTTTGCCTGCAAAGATACAGTCAACACCGCAAAAAGCAAACCGCAGAGCGCACCCATAATGAACGCGGTGAGTATTCCGACGCCCAACGAGTTTGCATAGCAACCGAAAACATAACCGAAAATCGCGCCGACCGCCATAGTGCCCTCGACGCCGAGATTAAGGCTTCCCGATTTTTCAACGACGATTTCGCCGACAGTACCGTAAAGCAGAGGAATATTAAAGACAACGATATTGTGGATAAACGAAGTAATAACGCCCATTTTATCCATTATCTTTTCCTCCCTTCTTTGCGCGTACTATGCGGAAACGGATAAGGAAGTCCGCCGCGAGTACCAAAAACAGAATTATACCTTGAAGCATATTAGCAAAACTCGAATCGACTTGCGAGAAAGTGGCAGCCGCAACGGTTGAACCGTGTTGAAGCACACAAATCAAAGCCGAAACGATAAAAATTATACCCGTGTTAAGTTGCGAGAGCCAAGCGACGATAATGCCGGTCCAACCCACATCATTTGTTATAGCAGTTGACAAAACGCCCGACGTACCGACTTTAAATGCGGCCGCAAGACCGATTAACGCGGCAGAAAGAAATACGGTGCGCAAAACTATGCGCTTCACTTTCATGCCTGCATAATTAGCAGTACCTGCACTATCGCCTATAACGCTGATTTCGTAACCGTGTTTTGTGTATTTTAAATAAACGAAAACAACAATGCCGATAACCAACGCCAAGATAACGCAAATGTTCAACTCGAACTTTTCACCGATTTTAAACGTCGGAAACGATACCATTTTCGCAAAACTTTGGAAAACGGGGCGAGCCGAACTTTCTTGAAGGAAGAAGTTCCAATCGGCTTTCGTTTCGCCTATAAAAACAAGCAAATAGAGCGCAACGTAGTTGAGCATCAATGTCATCAAAGTTTCGTTTGTGCCGAATTTGACTTTCAAGAAACCCGCAATCAAGCCGTAAAGGCCTGCTATCAACATTGCGGCGGCGCACATAACGACCAAGGTCAAGCCCATCGGCAAAGTTCCGCCCAACTTGAACGCTACAAAACCTGCCGCAAGTGAACCCATAATGAACTGACCTTCACCGCCGATATTCCAAAAGCGCATTTTAAACGCCAAAGAAAGTGCAACCGACGTAAGCGCAAGGGGCACTAATTCTTTAAGATAGTTCATAAAGGTTTTGTAGGCGATTTTATTGCCCACCATACCCATCGTGAACATTTGATAGTAATAATCAATCGGGTCAACGTCGATTGCAAGAAGCACAATCGCGCCGATGCCGAGCGCGGCGATAACCGCCAAGAGATAGAAGCAACAACGTTTCCAAAAAGGACAGTTATCGCGTTTTACGATATGGAATCCCATTTTATTGCTCCTTTCCCATTTCTTCGCCAAACAGCGAGTCTTTTGCTATTCCTGCGGGTTTGTCTTCATATTTTTCGCTCAAATCCAACGCGCCCGTCATCATAAGTCCCAATTCTTCCTTCGTAGTCTTATGTGCGTGAACGACACCCATAACCTTACCGTGGCAAAGCACCAAAATCTTGTCGCACAATGCCATCATAACGTCAAGGTCTTCGCCAACGAACAAAATACCAACGCCATCTAACTTCTGTTGATTGAGAATATTATAAATCGCGTAAGACGAGTTAATATCCAACCCTCTTACGGGATAAGCGGTGACAATTACGTTAGGACCTGCTTTAATTTCACGTCCCAAAAGAACCTTTTGCACGTTACCGCCCGAAAGACGACGTACCGGAGTTTCGGTCGAGGGGGTGACAACTTCGAGATTCTTTATAACCTCCTCGGCATCGGCACGTCCGCGTTTGCGGTCAACAAACGGGCTTCTGCCTTGGCTATAATTTTTAAGAAGCATGTTTTCGGTAATCGACATCGAAGGCGCAAGTCCCATACCAAGACGGTCTTCGGGAATGAACGACATCGAAATACCGCTCTCTAAAATCGCTTTCGGCGAAAGTCCGACGATGTTTTTACCCTTGTGAATCATCTGACCTTCTTCAATCGGGCGCAAACCTGCAATCGCTTCGCAAAGTTCCTTCTGACCGCAACCCGCGATACCCGCAACGCCCAAAATTTCGCCGCCGCGAATATAAAAACTGATATTATCAATCGCAACCGCGCCCTCATCGTTACGGATTTTAAGGTCGCGTACTTCAAGCAAGGGACGAGTGGTTTCGACGGTCGGTCGGTCGATGTTCAAGTCAATCTTTCTGCCCACCATCCACTCAGTAAGTGCTTGTTCATTGGTTTCGCTTGTATTAACCGTCGTAATATATTCACCCTTGCGGAGAATTGCAACGCGGTCGGAAATGTCCATAACCTCGTTCAATTTATGGGTGATGATAATAATCGCGTGTCCCTCGGCTTTCATACGGCGAAGAACGTCAAAAAGTTTTTTAGTTTCCTGAACGGTAAGCACCGCCGTCGGTTCGTCAAGAATAATAATCTTCGCGCCGTAATAAAGCACCTTGATTATTTCAAGCGTTTGCTTTTCGGACACCGACATATTATAAACCTTTTTCTTGGCGTCGATATCAAAACCGAATTTCTGCGCAATTTCGGTTATCTGAGCGTATCTGTCCTTTTTAAGCACAAAACCCGACTTTTCGCGCCCCATCCAAATATTATCGGCGGCAGAAAAAACGTCAACCAACTTAAAGTGTTGGTGAACCATGCCAATACCGAGTTTTTTGGAATCTTCGGGCGAATCTATCGACACTTCCCTGCCGTCGATATAAATGCTTCCGCTATCGGGTTTATAAATGCCCGACAGCATATTCATCAACATTGTTTTGCCCGAACCGTTTTCACCGAGAAGCGCAAGAATTTCGCCCTCTTTTACGTTAAGGTCAACATTCTTGTTCGCTACAACGCTGCCGAAGGTTTTTGTTATGCCTTTCATTTCAATGGCAAACTGCGAAGCCATATTACCCACTCCTTATGTGTACTTTCCAAAACAAAAGACGGAAAACAATATACTCATTTTGCATATTTCGCTTTGGAATTATCAATTATAAAAAATACGGGCCGGTTAGTATAAGCCGACCGGCCCGTAAAAATGTTTACAAATTATGCTTCTTGAACACCTGCAACGTAGTAGTTCATGGTGCCGGTGATAACGCTGTCTTCAACAGACTTGCCGCCTGCTTCAACGATAACGTTACCTTGGTTGTCAACAAGGTCTGCATCAGCCTTGGTAACCTTACCGTCAGCAGTGATAGAGAGCTTAACGCCGGAGAATACATCCCATTCGCCGTCAACGATGAGTTTACGTACTGCTTCGATAGCGTCTTTGGTGAATACTTCGCAGTTATCGCTGAGGGGAGAAACGTCAACAAAGTTTTCTTTCAAACCGCCGTAGTAAGCAGCAGTACCCATTTGGGAAACGAACTTGTCAGCAGAGCCGCAGTCCATAGCTGCCTTCATAGCAGTTGCATAATAAACGTCCCAGTGCCAGATAGCAGCGGTAAGGTGTGCCTTGGGCGCATCGGGAGTCATATCAGAGTTGTAACCGCAA
Organism: Clostridia bacterium; assembly: GCA_017630915.1. Classification (GTDB taxonomy): domain Bacteria; phylum Bacillota; class Clostridia; order Oscillospirales; family CAG-382; genus Coliplasma. Next base: position 2,100 of record JAGBUH010000059.1, on the reverse strand, counting down.
CCGAAAACGCCTGCTTTTTCAGCAGCGATTTGAGGTTGAGCAGAGTCGCAGTGTTGCGAGATAACGCCGCACTTGAAAGAATCGATAAGTTCGGTAGCGAAAGCAGATTCGTTAACTTCGTCTGCCCAGTTGCCGAGCTTCTTAACATAGATTTTTGCATCGGGGTTAACAGCTTGTACGCCGAGAGCGAAACCGTTGATACCCGAAGCTGTTTCAGCATATTCGGTGCCGTATGCAGCAACGTAACCTACGTTATTGTTGCCGAGTTTAAGGCTCTTCAAACCGGCAGCGATACCTGCGAGGTAACGAGCTTGATATGCACGGCCGAAGTAGTTGTTGAAGTTGGTTTCGTTGCTCTTGTAACCGGTTGCATGAGAGAAGATAACGTCAGGATATTCAGCAGCAGCTTCTTCCATAGCATCAATGTAACCGAAGGAGATACCGAAAATGATGTTAACGCCCTTACCAACGAGGGTGTCAACTGCGGAAAGAACTTGTTCCTTGTCTTCGGGAACTTCGTCAACGATGAACAATTGGGTGTCAACGTTAAGACCGAGAGTCTTCATAGCGGTGGTGATACCGTTATGGTGAGCGTAGGTGTAACCTGCGGTGTCGTTCTTGCTGTTGATGTAGATAGCGCCAACCTTGAAATCAGCGGTATCAGCGGTAGAAGTTTCGCTGCCGGAAGCAGCATCGCTGTTTGTGCTTTCAGCCGCACTGCTGGTGTCGGTAGTGTCGCCGCCACAAGCCGCGAAAGAAACGAGCATCAAAGCAGCAAGAAAGAGTGCGATGATTTTCTTCATGAGTTTTCCTCCAATTTTTCGGGGGGAGCATCCCCCTTTTTGTGCGATAAAACTATCGCATTTTACACCGACATTTTACACAATTCCACGTGAAAACACAATAGTTTTTTTAAAATTTATCCTCATTTTTATCAAAAAGTTTGTAAAAAATAAAAAGCCGTCAAAATTTGACGGCTTTCCATATTCATTTTCAACTGTCATGCTCATAAACGACGGAATCACCCGCGCTTTTATTTTTCAACAAACTTGACTGCTGTACCGTAGGCAATAACCTCTGCCGCACCTTGCATAACAGCCGCAGAAGAATAACGCACGTTCACAATAGCGTCAGCGCCCATTCCTTCGGCTTCCGCAACCATTCTCTTTGTTGCCAAAGCGCGCGCTTCGTTCATCATGTCGTTATATGCTTTGAGTTCACCGCCGACAATTGTTTTGAAACTTTGGGCGATATCTTTGCCGATGTGTTTGCTTTGAATCGTGCTTCCCTTAACCAAACCCAGCATTTCGAGTTCTTTTCCCGTGATGTAATCAGTATTTACTAAGATCATCTTCTTTATTGCTCCTTATTTCTTTAATTCTTTCTATGCACACATGAATCAAAACCCCTGCAAATGCAAGCGGTATAATCGCAAGTGCATATTTCCAAACACCGTCAAGCAGGTTGATCAGTAATCCAAAATAAACAACAAAATAAAGTAACATAAGTATAGTCACAACAATCGGCGCAACATATCCGTTTTTCTTGCCATTTTTCATACTAATCACCTACCGTTATTTATTGTAACACAGGCAAAAACAAAAAACAAGTCCCTCAAACGAGAAAACCCGCGAGAATGTTCATTCCACGCGGGTTTTTATGTATATATGTATATTATTACAAAGTCGCCTCCATAACCGCTTTTATTGTATGCATACGGTTTTCGGCTTCGTCAAAGACGATACTGCGGTCGCTTTCAATTACTTCATGGGTAACTTCCATGCAGTCGATACCGAATTTTTTATGAATTTCCCTGCCGACCGTCGTTCCGAGGTCATGGAATGCAGGCAGGCAGTGCATAAATTTGCATTGTGCACCCGCATTGTTCATAACATCCATTGTCACGCGGTAGGGGGTGAGTTCGTTGATTCTTTCTTCCCAAACTTCATCCGGTTCGCCCATCGAAACCCAAACGTCTGTATAAATAACGTCTGCGCCCTTGGTAGCGTAATCCACGTCTTCGGTGAATTCGAGTTTTGCGCCGGTTTGAGAAGCAATCTTTTGACAAACGTCAATCAACTCTGCATTCGGGAAATATTT
>JAGBUH010000058.1 GCA_017630915.1 Clostridia bacterium | reverse complement strand
GGCTTCCCCCCAACCGGCACACCCAAACCAAACCGCACACCCTGCACCATCACCGGCCGCGCCTTGCGCTGCTGCACCAGCTTACACCACCCGATCCGAGCGCAAAAAAGCACCCGCTTGACGTGGGCGGGCGCGTGTGAATGGTATTTAATTGTCTTGGTTCAGAATCTCAAAGAACAATGTTGCAGCCTGGTTGTTATCGGTAAAGAAGAATCTGTTTGATTCGGTACCGGCGATAATATCGCGCATATCGTCATAGCGTTTACCGGGTGGAAGATTCAAACGAAAGATTTGTTTGAAATCGCGTTCGCGTATGTCGAGCGGATCGTAACGGGAATATATGATATTATCATCTCTTATTTTTGAATCTAAAAGCCCGTCTGCGTGCGTCAGAATCGCTATACACGGTTCTTTCTTCCAGTAGCCATAATATATATGTAGTTTTCTTCTAAACTCGTTTTTAGCCAAAATAGGCGTTTCCAGAACGATTTTATAATACGGCTTTACGGCTTGCGTTCCGATTTTTTCAATTTGCGGATAGCGGTTCGTTTTTACTTCACCGGTCAAACGCATTTCGCCTTCCGGTGTATCCCAGATATTACTTGTGTATTCGTTCAAAAATGAATCTTCATTTTGTTCGAAGTTCGCAAGCTTGATAAACGCAACGTTGTTCGCAAGTATTTTTCCGTTCCTGGTTCTTGAATCGAAATAATATACCGTGTTCGGCTGCAGATGCGAATAATCAAGCCGTAAGTTTGTAAAATACGGGCATGCTTCAATATTCGCGTCGGGGTTACCGCATAGAATCAATTTAATTTCATTGATTGCACGCGCGACGGTGTTCACGATTTTATCAAGCTTTTGCGGTTCGGAATCCCCGCCGACGTAACCTTCGTCGGTGATAATCTCGTCGGCTATGATCGTTTTAAATTCGTTATACGTTCCACCCTTAAACATTGTCGCTTTCGACAAGCACGCGATGCGCCCGATTTGATAAAGATAATCGATTTCGGTATTCGATTTTTCGCCGACGATCCAAAACCAACCCGAGCGCGGCAGAATGTGAAACGTTTCGTATTTTTCCGCAATCTTTAATCCGTTCCATGCGTAAACAACTTCCGGATCCGTTTCGACATCGGTAAAGACTGACGCAAGCATTCCGCTTGTGATTTCGGTAGTCCACCGGCGAACATACACAAATTTTTCTTGCGCTTCGAAGAACCGAAGCAGCACATACTTTTTCGCGCTGTAGGATTTACCGACGCCGCCTTGACCGATTACGTTAAAAATATGCGTGTTGGGTGATTCCTTAATCAATTCCCGGATATCAAAGTATTTCATTTAATCTTTTTCCCCTTCCATAATTTCACTATATGTTTTGCTCTGTAAGAACCATTTCAACGAAAGATTCAAATTTAAATTTAAATCCTGCGGGTAAAGCGTATAACTACACGGCCGGCATACTTCATACCCGAGTTCATGCGAAACAAAATGCGCTTGTACGTTATAATGACCGAGCTTGTCAACGCCTTCCTCAAACGGCAGATATATACCATCTTCTTTGATCGCGGTAAATGCTTTGTGCATGTCGCCGAACATATCAATTAAACGCTGCGTGTTTCTACCATTATAATATATGCCGGTCTTTTTGTCTTTCGTTCTTTTTGTTCCGCGCAGGCCCGAGAACGTCACTTGATACGTTCCGTCGGGATAACCGATATAATAACGTTTTGCGCCTATGGTACAAAAGCACGACGCACCCTTGAAATCTTCCTCAATATCAAAGGATCCGAGAATTTGAATCGTTCCGTCGGATGCGGTCGGCATGATATCCCAGTATAGAAGCGATAACCGTTCCGCTTCTGCTTTTCGTTCATCGTTCCACATTTCGATATAAGCTTCGGTTCGCCAGTTCCGGCGGCAGAAAATCGAATCCGTGTCGCAATACCAGAAAACACAATCGTCATTCTTTGCCAGGAATGCGCAAAAGCCCGCTATCGCTTCGCGAACGTATGCGGTTACCTGCAACGCGATTTGATACGGAAGTATCTTTGCGGCTTCGTATTCGGGCGGTTCGTGTTTGATTTCATACGTCACCGGATCCACATAGAATTTACAGTTTTCAAGCGCGGTCGCGAAAAGTCCATAGATACCGTTGAGCATCTGTTTCGACAGATTATATAAATATTCTATCCATTCATCTTTTACGCCTTTTAACGTTGATTTCCGGTTGAAGTAGTCAACCACTGTCGCAACGATGGAATACGGCAGCGGTTTTTTCGTTCCGGTCAGAACCTTATTCACAACGATTTTTTCAACATCGTATGTATCAAGAATCAATCGTAAATCGGTATCGCAAAGGGTTATCCGGATTGCATCGGCGCAGACGATTTTTCCGTTATCCTCTGTTGCGTTCAGCTGCGTAGATTTCACGTTTTGCGGGTCGTATGGGATATACGGAATATGTTTCTTTTTTATCATGACGCCGAGCAAGTCAACGTTTGCGATGATACCGAGTTTTTCATTCTTCAACCATTCTTTCAGAAGAATTTCATCACAACCGTAAATCCATTCCGTATAATTCAAGCAAAATTCTTTCGTGCAGATTACCCAGGGATACGCGCTTTTCAAGTCAACGTGAATGCCTTGTTCTTTCTTCGTAAACCGCATTTCTTCGCCGATATGACGAAAGTTCGCGTGTACATCCCCGCCGTAAAATGCGGGTCGTATGAAATTGTACATTTCCTGCGTAAGCGCGGTATTTTTCAAAATGCGCTTGCCCTGGTTCGTTTTGCTGAAATTCTTCTTGATATCGTTTCGAACGTAACCGGTTTGCGTCAACGGCAGCCGCGCGGCGTTCTCGCTTTTCTTTAAACGCCCGCAGTATGCTTTCATTTCCTTTTGTACGAACAACCAAAGGATTTTCACATCGCGCATTGAATAATCAATGTCATTACCGGATAATTCGTCATAGATTCCGAGTTTCCGCGAATAGTCGAAATCATCGAGCTTTTCAAGCTTGATTTCGTTTCCTATTTGCTTCAAGCTTTTATGCGTCAGCTGCGCGGTACATCGGAATTCGAACGATTTCAAGCGAATGAAAAGCGGCGTGGTGGCGTTTCGCCAAAAACCCTCAATCCATTCGGACCCGAAAAAATAGTCGATGTTATTATTGAATTCGAACGCGAGATTATGAACGAAAATCAGTAAAACGGTATCGGCAAGAAATACCCGGCATGCGTCAAGCATTCGGAAGAAATCGTCGATGCTGCGCCCGAAAATAAACTTATCCTCAATCCAGAATGACCAACAGAACGTGTAATTAAAATAATGTTCTTGTTCCGGTTTCTTGATATTCCACAGTTCATTTTCAAGCTTCGTTGTTTCGATGTCAAAAGTAGCGAAAGTATTAAAATAGTTTCGGGCATATTCCCCGCGTCCGATTTTAACACTTCCGCACCTTTTACAATATTCGGTTATAATTCCGACGCCCTCATTCCATTCATAATATGTGATAGCACCGTCGGCATCTGATAGCACCGTTTTCATTTCCCGACAACCTTTCTTGCACGAGATTTCGCAGTTTTTGCCGCGCCCGCCTTTAATGCACGTCGCCGAAGCACCGGCAGCGGTTTTTCACCCGATATAGCGCGCTGCTTATTTGCTTCACGGATCTTTTTATTTGCGTATTTGATTGTTTCGGTCACGAATGCGCTTCGGCTCTTTTCGGTATCGAGCGCGCGCCCTTCTTCGCGCCATTGATTATAATCGCGGTATTTGCCGTATGCAACGCCAACCTTTAAAGCTTCATAAAAAAGCGCGTCGTTCTGTTTTGCCGCCTGGGCGAGTTTTGTCAACCGCCCGAGCTGCGACGGTTTGATATCTTCCGGTTTCAATCCGAGTTCTTTCGCGAATTGTGCTTTCTGCTTTTCAATCTTTTTCAAGGTCTGCAGCGTGTAACCGCCCTGCGTGCGTTTCTGCATCGCGTTATATTGCGATATCAGTTCGCGCCGTGTCTTTGTACCAACCGCGCGGGAAAAACGCTTTAAACCGCCTAATTCGCGGTATTCACGGCCGGCGCGTTTTGCCCGGGAAACCTCTCGGTTGATTCGTTCCGCTTCCCGTTTAACCACTTTCCGCAGTTCCGTTATATTCAGCTGCGACAATTCCATCGGTGAAAAAATTTTCATACTTAAAAACCCCACTTATTTTTATTTTGGTTTTCGGTATCCTCGATAATAAAACCGGCATGTCGGGCAACGTGACGTTGTTTTTCAGTTCCCAAACAAGACCGTCGCGGTATTCGCTTATTTTCGGCAGATCCATATTGTTAGCGGAAATATAATCAAATACCGGTTTCAGCATTTCGCGGTATTTCCCGTTCCAGACATCGGCCCAGGGAATGACGATTTCAACCGCAGGCGTGCGGGTTTCATATTTTATTTTAAATATCATGCGCGCCACTCCTCAATTACTTTTTTGATTATATTCATTTTAACATTTAACTTTTCAATTTCATATTTTGCTTTTTCCTGGCAGTACTCTTTACACATGCACCCGTTGCAAGGCATGTTTGCGGCAATCCGTGCATTATGGATTTCGATAACCTCGGATAAAGTCAGTTGTTTCGTTTTGTTTGCGGTTCCTTTCATGCGTGGCATAGTTTTTATCTTCCTTTCATTATAAAAAATACGGGCAAGGGTTAAAAACCCTCGCCCGTTTTGCCCGTTTTGGCGGCGATTAGTTAAACGGTAAATCTTCCGGAACACTCGGTTCGGTTTCGATTACTTCGTAATCGGTATAAACGTTACCCGCTTTACTGGTCTTTCTTACGAGCTTCATCTTGACGCCGCCTTCCGCGAGAAGCGCGTTGTTCGCGTCAACGAAATTGCCGTTATAATCGGCAGCCCACTTTTCGGCTAAATCCGTCATAACCTGGCCGCCGAAAAAGAAAACACCGGGATTTTCCTTAAAGATAAAAGCGGAAATCTTTTCCTTCTTCTTGTTGAGCAAAGTCGTAAACCCGATAACGGTAATACCGTCCGGAAACGCCTTGATCAGTTCCTCGGTCTTGATGTTTTCTTTCCCTTCCGTGATGTTGACAAACTTGGAATCGGAATTCCGTTTTGCAGTAGATGCGAATGACATTTTGCATTCCTCCTAAAAATTTTTATTTAACCGCTTTAGCAGTTACGGAACCGGTCATAATAGGGGATGACCGGAACCGTAGCGGCTAAAAATCGTCCGGATCGAAGTCATCGTTATCTTCGTCTTTTATTAAAGCTTCTGACGCCGCTAATATCAATATTACAATTATTACGGCAAACCAAGTTATATTCATTGTTTTTCACCCGTTCCATATCTGCGATTTAAGTCATCTTTTATTGATTGAATCAAGATGTCAGTTAAACGGCGTCTTTCTGTATGAACACCGGTGCGATATCCTGCATCGTAAGCTACAAAAATTAAAAGGATTATTGAAATAATTTCTAATGCAACATTCATTGTTTTCCCCATTCCCCCGGATAATTTCCGGTTACCCATTCCGGTGAGAAGCTCGCCCAGGCGATGATTTTATCTATTTCGTATAAATGGTCGCTTGTCCATTTCTTTTCAGAGGAATCATAATTTGCAATCGCAAAGTCGAATTCTTTACCAAAAGACGATTTAAACATGGTCTTGTAAATAACGATCTTATACGAATCATCGTCCGGTAACCGTTCGCCCACTTCGTAAAAGTGCAGCGGAATAAATTGATTGATGTTTGAATCTCTGCTCATGGCGTCACCTCTTTCATTTTCAAATAATAATTGTCGAGTTCCCTCGTGGAATACAATACATACAGAACGTCGTTTGTGATACCGTTATGAATTTCGTACCAGTAAGAACCGGATTCCGAAAGAACCAGGTAAACCGCGTTGAAGCATCCCATATAGATATCGAACGCATCGCGTGAAAGAAGCTGCCTCATACTGTCAATGTCAAGATAAATCGTTTTCATATTAACACCCCCATTGCTCGGCCATTGCATGCGCAATACCGGGAAATGTTTTACTGCGTAATCTTGCGCGCTCTGCTTTCGGTAAATTAAAAGCTTTTGAATACCATTCCGGCATTGATTTACCCGATGGAAAATATAATCTCGGCGGCGGTTCAACAATGTTTGTTGATGTTAAAAGCGGTAAACCCTTTAACCATAAACAAGTTTTCTTTTCGAATGGGTCACCGAACATATAAGGTTCAATAATTTGGTCGGGTTTCCGATAAATTGACGACATTATCCCGACGGGATTTTCTATAGCTATTTTATTACATTTGCAGTTTGTAAATAAAAGAAAAAAATCAATGGATTTTTGCTGAGTTCCGTTTTTCCTTTTTTCTTCAAACCATCGCGCGCCGCTTGTTGCTAAATCCGTACAAGGCGGGAATGCGATTATTAAATCCCATTCTTTCGAAAGCAGCGGCGTTACATCTTGTTTCAAGTGCCATTCCGGATGCCCGCCGGAACAATCCAGGATATCACAAGAAAAAGCTTCATGGCCGCGTTCGCGAAATGCTTTGCATACTTCTTGTGATTCCTCACAAGCTACAAGTACTTTCATTCTGTATTTTCCTTTCTCTTTTATTTGTCTTTCGACGATTCAAGAATAACATATTCTTAAAGAACAATGTGAACAAACATCCAAAATATTTTTGTGCATTTTGCACAATAGCAAAGAGCGCGGCGAGTGTACCCCGTTCCGCGCCCTTTACCAGAGAAAGACGTTCAATATGTGGCAGAGAATTAGCTTGTTTTGTTGTTCAGATACATATTAACAAGAAACGCGCAGAAATTCAATAGAATTTCACGTTCCGTGTCAATAATCGGTTCATCACTTTCGTAGGATATGCCCGGGATTTTTCCGCATTTGAAATCG
>JAGBUH010000057.1 GCA_017630915.1 Clostridia bacterium | reverse complement strand
TAGGTGTGCGAGGGATGTACGCCGAGGAAGGGGTCGGTTGCGATAATAAAGGGACGGATATAAAGAGAGGTACCGGGGTTGGTAGGTATCCAATCCTGGTCGACAAGCACCAATTCTTCAATCGCTTGAAGCACGTCGTCGGGGTTAACTTCGGGGATGCACATTCTGACGTTGGTGTTGTTCATTCTTTCAATATTCTTCATCGGACGGAAAAGAAGGATTTTGCCTTCTTTGGAACGGTATGCCTTCATACCTTCAAACATTTCCTGACCGTAATGGAAAACCATACAAGCAGGGGAAAGAGAAATGTCACCAAAAGGTACGATTCTTGCATCGTGCCAACCCTTTTCGGTGGAATAGTCCATAATAAACATATGGTCGGTGAATATTTTGCCGAAACCGAGTGCGCCCTCGGGCTTTGCTTTCGGTGAATCGGTAAGAGTACGTGTAATAAGCATTTTTATCAATCCTTTCATTTTTATAAAAACATACATATTTATTATACAACTCAATTTCTGATTTTTCAATAGTTTAAGCAAAAAAAGCAAATCTTGACAATTGATATTTTTTATGTTATAATACCAAAAAATATGGGCATGAAGCTCGCGACATAAAAAGTTTAAGATTACGTAACATTGTGTTAACAATTTTAGTGTATCATTTATTTGGTATTATTTGGATTAAGCGATGGAGGTTCTTCTTTTGACTGATAATTCAAAACCGCTCAGTATCATTAAAAAATACAGAATATCTATAATCGCAATTTTAGCGTTTGCTGTCGCTTTTGGTTGTGTATTGGCGTTTGCCGGCAGCAAGGGCGAGGACGAAATGTCATCTATCGAGGTTGTTTCTTCCGAGGAAGCCTATGTTTCCGAAGACGTTAAGTTAAAAGGCGAGGGTATATATATAGACGGTTGCTTTGTTGCCGCCGTTGCTTCTGTTGAAGAAGCCGAAAATGCTTTGAACGAAGTTTTAAATGCCCGCGTATCTGATCTTGGTATTTCAAGCGATGCTGAAAATAGTTTTAATAACAAAATTGAAATTATTTCCGGTGAGTATGATGATGTAATGTTTACCGATTCAAAAGGCGTTACAGCCCGTCTCGGTAAGTTAAATGCTTTCGATATTTCTCCGAAAGTGACCGACTATGAAGGGAAAATACTTCCTGTTAAACTTTCGGTTCGCTCGGTTGTTACTTACAGCGAAACCGTTGTTATCGAACATGAAACAAAGGTTATTTATACCGATTCTATGCGTGACGGTGTAAAGAATGTTCTTTCCCAAGGCTATGACGGTGAAGGTGAAAAAACCTATCAAGTTGTTTCTATCGATGGTGTGGAAACCCAAAAAGAAACCGTTTCTTTAAACGTTACTGTTGAACCTACTAATGAAGTTGTTCGAGTTGGCACTCGTTCTTACGGTTTTAGTACGGCAACTATCGGTACATTTATTAAACCTTTTGACGGAATCGTTACTTCTTATGCTGGACCGAGATGGGGCCGTAATCACGCCGGTCTTGATATAGCAACCGCCGATTGTTTCGGCAAACCCATTGTAGCTGCTTCTGATGGAATGGTAATCCGCGCTTCTGAATACGGCGGATATGGCTACTGCGTAATTATTGATCACGGCAATGGCGTTAAAACCTTATACGCACACATGAGTGCTTTTAGTGTTCAAGTTGGTGACACCGTTGTTGCAGGTGATGAAATCGGTAAGATTGGTAATACCGGCGATTCCCTGGGTCCGCATCTTCATTTTGAAGTAAGAGTTAACGACGAAATTGTGAATCCCTTGTTGTTTGTAGATTACGATTAAAATAAAAACGCGATTTTAAATCGCGTTTTTTATTTGCTATAATTAAGAGTTGCCGTTAGTGGCAACTCTTTTAAGTTATAGTAATTGATAGGTTCCCTCGATAATCGGTGCTTGGCAATCTCCTGCGATAACCAAAATAAGAAGCAACACGATTTCGATAAGTAAAAGTATTGCGCCACGCTTTAAGGTGGGCTTTTTGATTTTTATGTTAAGAATAAAACCAATAGCAAGTGCGAAAAGAGCGATTCTGAAAATCCATACGGTAATCGATGCGGGAAGGAAGGTGGTGAACAAAAACAGAAGCGTGATTACCATTGTAGAAATAGGAATAGGCACACCCTTAAAGGTTTTCATGGGCTTGCCTGGGTTTTCGTTTGCAAGAGTGTTAAAGTAAGCAAGTCGAATTGCGCCGCAAACAATGAATATGCCGTAAATAAGAACATCAAGCCAACCTTTAAAACCAAAACTAAAAGCAATGAAGCAAGGCGTAAGACCAAAACTAATTACATCACAAAGGCTGTCAAGTTGAACGCCGTAGTACTTTTGTTGCGGTGTGCGTTTTGTTGCACGTGCGATTTTTCCGTCGAACGAATCGCACAGACAAGCTAAAAACAACATGTAAAGAGCAAGTTTGAAATTACCGTTTGCGGCAAGAAAACAAGCCGTCACCGATGAAATAAGCCCAAACAGCGTAACTGCATTGGCTAATGAATAATATCCTATAAACATGAAATCCTCCAAAATCACTTATATCTGTCGATGCTTTTCAGCTCGAAATATAGTTTCTTATAACTCTCGTGGCGAGATTCGGAAATATCGCCGTTTTTTACTGCATCAGCTATACCGCATTCTTCCTCCTTTGTATGAGTGCAGTCGGCATATCTGCAATCGCTTTTAAACGCATCAAATTCAGGGAAGAGAGAACACAGTTCTTTATGATCAAGCGTGCAGTAAAGTTCGGTATTTACCGCTGTGAACCCCGGGGTATCCGCGAGATAGGTATTGTCCCCCATACGGAACAATTCGGTAGTGCGTGTGGTGTTTTTGCCGCGCGCGATTTTTTCGGAAAGAGAGCCGGTTTCGAGGTTTAAATACGGATAAATTGAGTTTAACAAAGTGGATTTTCCAACGCCGGAAGCACCGCAAAGTACCGAGATTTTACCCGAGAGAAGTTCTCTTGCTTCGTCTATACCGAGTCCGTTTTCCGAACTTGTTACAACTACCTTAAAGTTGGTTTTTCGATAAATGTCGAGTATTTCCGCACAATCGTCAAGGTCGTTTTTTGAAACGATTATCGCACATTCAATACCGTTTTTTTCTGCAATTACCGAAAGCAAATCGATGTTATAAAAATACGGCATAGGATCTTTCGGTGCAACTACCATTGCAAGCAAATCAATATTTGCGACGGGTGGGCGCACCAAAAAATTCTTTCTTGGAAGTAGGGCGGTTATAAAACCGTTTCCGTCACCGTTGTCACGGAACACCACAAGATCCCCTGCGAGTATTTTGCCGTCATTTTTTCGTACCCTTGTACCCGACGGGCAAATATAAATTTCGTTCTCACATTCAACCGTGTATCTGCCGTTTTTGCCCGAAAGGACTAATCCTTTCTTCTCGATAATACTCAATCGGTTTCCTCCGTATTACCGTCTTCATGTGTATCGCTGTCATCGGTTTCGCTGACGGCGTTACTTTCGTCCTCAGGGAGTTTATTTACGTATTGCACGATAATCAAATCGATTTCTTCTATGTCTTCTGTCAAAGGCGTATCTTTTTCTATGCTTTGGAAAACGATCTTTGATTTTTCGTCATATTCGTCTGTTGTTATACAACCTAATGTATCAAGCGCGTCTTTAAAACCTTCGATATCATCAATAAATTCATCAACAGCTTCTTCAACGAACTTTTTATTGTCTTTTGTTGCGTAATAGTAGATGTAATTGATTGTGATTTCTCTGTCGGGGGAAGCATCGTTTAGTCTTTCTTCCGCATCTTCGGGGGTCAAACCGACTAACTTAGGCATATCTTCGGGAGCTACGCCGATTTCAATTGTCACAGTAGTGCCCGCCGGACTTACTTTTCCTGCGGCGATACTTTGTTTAATAACCTTGTCTTCGCCGTCGTCAATAACGGTATAAACTACTTCAACCTTGTATTTGGAATAGGTTTCGGCGAATTTTATTGCATCGTCTTCTGTCAGACCGATAAGATTCGGCATTTTAGCGGTGTTATTTGTTTCGGGTTTGTCATAGACGTATACTGTAACCGTATCACCGACCTTGACTTCTGTACCAGCGACGGGATAACTGTCAATTGTTTGACCGTTTTGATAATAGGGGTTCTTAGCATCGACAGTGTTAACAAATTCAACTTTAAGTTGAAGCGAGGATAGCATTGTTTGAACGGTTGTTTTAGCATAGCCCTCCAAATTCGGTACATATACCTTTTCGGAACGGTTGACGGTTATCTGCGTGAAGTGTAATTTTCCGTCAGCACCGGGTTTGCTTAAATGTCCTGCTTCGGGTTCTGTTGAGATGATTTTGTTGTTTTCTATGTCGTTTCTGCTGTCATAAACGACTTCATCTATAACGAATTTTGCACCGTAAACACCATTGCGTAGGTCATTTTTTAATTCGTCTGAATATAAAAGATTGGTTAAATCGGGAAACTCAATCTCTACGTCGTTATCATTCGTAGTAAACGAGGTGAATACGTCACGCAAAATGAAAACGCCTAAAAGAAGAGCGATTATAACAAATGCAATAGAAACACCTGCGATAATTGGGAACATTGATTTATTGGTTTTCTTTTTCTTCTTTTTTCTGTTTTTTTCGACAGCCGATTTATTGTCTTTGTTTTCCGTGGATAGAGAACTGCCCGACGTCTTTTTTTGTATCGTTTCGGTCAAATCATCTTCGTCGAATGGTTCGAGTTCCGAAGTTGATATCATATCAATGGAAACAACGCTGCTGTTTCCAACAGATTCGTCAGCCGAATTTGAGTTCATAGCAAAAATAACGTCGGGATTACGAATAACCCATTCTATTGCCTTAACCATTGTGTGCGCAGATTGGAATCTGTCGGCAGGGGATTTTTCCATTGCTTTAAGTATAATCTGAGAAACACCGACGGGAATATCCAAAACAATATCACGCGGGTGAACAGGATCGTCGTTTACCTGCATCATTGCAACTTCCATCGGAGTTTCGGCAACAAAGGGAAGTGTGCCCGTGACTGCTTCGTAGAACATGATACCTACCGAATAAATATCGGAATAATAATCGGTATCTTTTCCGCAAGCCTGTTCGGGCGAAATGTAATAAACAGTACCAACTGCCTTTTCGTCTTTTTGTTCGGAAACGGCATTTGGTAATTTTGCAATGCCGAAATCGGTAACTTTGATGTCACCGTTTTTCATTAAAATTACATTTTGCGGTTTTATATCACGGTGTACAATACCCTTGCTATGAGCATGTTCAAGCGCACGCAAAATTTGTGAAATATAGACACAAGCCTCTTTCCAAGATATTGCGCCCTTGTTGTCAAGATATTCGCGAAGCGTAATTCCGTCAAGATATTCCATAACGATATATTTGATATCGGGGTATATAGCGACGTCATACACGCTGACGATATATTTGTTAGAAAGCATTGCGACGGCTTTGGATTCATCAATGAATCTTGCTTCCGCCTGTTCGTTTCCGTTGTATTCATCATTTAGGATTTTAATTGCAACTATGCGGTTCATAACAAGGTCTTGCGCCTTCATAACACAAGCCATTCCGCCTATTCCAACTAGTTCAAGGATCTTGTATCTGCCGTCTAATACCTTGCCTACGAATCCTTCATATCTATTCATGGTGGTTTTCCTTTCATACGACCGTTTGGTTTTTAACTTTATTCTCCGCCAAACAGTATGGCCGTTATATTATCAAGGCCTCCGCCTGCATTTGCTTCTTCAATAAGTTTTTCTACTCTGCTTTTGTATGATGGTTTTTTTGATAAATACGAACCCGAAATAATTTCACCTATTCGAGCATCGCTCACGTGATTGGTAAGTCCGTCAGAGCAGAGAAGTATCCTATCATAAGTATCAATTCTGTAATAATCGCCTTCTACATATTCGTTTACACCCAACGCGCGAAGAATTATATTCTTATTAGGATGATTTGCCGCTTCGCTTGGTTTGATTTCGCCTTTTTCGATAAGGTATTGAACGAATGAATGGTCTTTTGAAATTTGGGTCAAACTGCCGTCTGTCTGACGATAAATTCTGCTGTCACCTACATTGATAGCAAATGTACCACAAAGACAAACTAAAACAGCTACCATCGTAGTGCCCATACCCTCGTATTCGGGGGATGTAAGCGATTTTTCATAAACAATAGTATTTGCTTCGTCTATTGCATTTTTTAAAAGTATTCTTATTGCGCTTTCGCTGTAATCGTCGGCACTTCTGACAGAAAAAGCCTTTTTAATGACCGAAGCAAAGGTCTTAACAGCAAGACTGCTTGCGATGTTACCGGCTTTTGCACCGCCCATGCCGTCACATACGATAGCGCAAAAATAATCGTCTTTCGAGAAAACAGCATAACTATCCTGATTGTTATTTCGCTTTAAACCCACATCGGTTTTTCCGCCGTATTTCATAGCCGTTCTCCTTTATAACTTTTTGTCTTCGGCGCGAAGCTGTCCGCAGGAGGCATTTATATCAGCTCCCAACTTTCTTCGTACCGTTACATTTATTTTATATGTTTCTAAGGTTTCTGTAAATACCTTTATGTTATTTTTTTCGCTCTCTTGGAAGTTTTTTTCTTTTATTGGATTTACGGGAATAATGTTAACGTGACAAATCATACCCGTTAAAAGTTTTCCTAATTCATGTGCGTGGTCTTTTGTGTCGTTCACACCTGAAATCAAAGCATATTCAAAAGAAATGCGTCTTCCGGTTTTGTCGATATATCGCTTGCAAGCCGAAAGCAATTCTTTAATCGACCACTTGTTTGCAATCGGCATAGTTTGTTTGCGTATTTCGTCATTCGGCGCATGAAGTGATATCGAAAGAGTTACGGGCAAACCTTCAAGCGCAAGTTTGTCAATCTTATCAACAAGACCGCAGGTTGATAGCGAAATATGCCTTAAACCAATATTTAGACCGCCTTCATGGTTTACTAAACGTAAAAACTTTATAACATTGTCGTAATTGTCAAGCGGTTCGCCCATGCCCATAAGCACGATGTTTGACACACGTTCGCCTAAATCGCGTTCGGCTTCAAGTATCTGCAAAAGCATTTCCGATGGATTTAACGAACGCACCAATCCCGCCTTCGTACTCGCACAAAAGGCGCAACCCATTCTGCAACCAACCTGCGTGGAAATGCACATGGTGTTGCCGTGATGATATCGCATGAAAACACTTTCAACGGTTTCACCGTCGTGCAAAGTATAAAGATATTTTACCGTTCCGTCAATAGCAGAAACGAGTTTTCTTTTAATATCGGCGGTTGGAATAAACGATAGCTCGCTTAACTTGTCGCGAAAAACTTTCGGCAGGGAAGTGAATTCCGAAAAATCTCTGTTGCCTTTATATAAACCTTCGAAAATCTGTTTTCCTCTGTATTTGGGTTGACCGAGCGAAACGCAAAGTTCCCCCAATTCTTCGGGAAACATCGAAAGCACGTCAGACTTCATTTTTTAATACTCCCGTATTATTTTTGCCATATAAAACCCTTCTTTTTCGTCACCGAAAGGAAGGCAGGTTTCTTCGTGTAACAACGAATATCCGCTGTTATTCATAAGGAATTCTTTAATAACTTCTTCGTTTTCTTTTTGGTTTATCGAACAGGTGGAATATACCATAATTCCGCCTATTTTAAGATATTTTGATGCGGAATTGATTATCGCCTTTTGAGTAGGGTATAAACCCTCGAATTCACTCGGCGACTTATATTTAATTTCGGGTTTACTGCCCATAACACCCGTTCCACTGCAAGGCACGTCGCAAATAACTCTGTCGGCTATACCGATAAGTTCGTTTCTTGTATTCCGTGCGTCTTGTACATCGGTAGTTATAATCGAAATATCGAGCTTCTTCGCCGTGTTTTCGATAAGCGGTAATTTCTTTTTATGAATATCAAAGGAATAAATTTTCCCCTCATTGTTCATATCAATCGCCGCACCGATGCTTTTACCGCCGGGGCAGGCACAAACATCAATAACCGTTTGTCCGCGTTGGGCAGACAGTAAAGACACCGCTTTTTGGGAGGCAAGCCCTTGGATATAAAACTCTCCGCTGTCTAATGATTTCATGGCGTCTTGCGAACGTTTGCACAAAACCGCCGTGTCGTGTATCACTTCGCCGTTAACTTTTAAAGCAACCGCTTCGACATCGCTTTTTATTGTGTTTACACGCAAAAACATGGGTGAATTCCCGAAAAAACTCGTAAAAATTTTATCACAGTCTTCGGGATATTGCTCTTTGATCATATCAAAAAGTTCGCTGTTTGCCGAAAATTTAATATGCCCTTCGGCGTTTTCTATCTTTTCGATAATGCTATCCTTGTTTCTGCACACGTTGCGCAATACCGC
>JAGBUH010000056.1 GCA_017630915.1 Clostridia bacterium | reverse complement strand
CGAAAGCGATGAAAACGCCGCCGCATAGCGCGAAATACGTCTGTCGTGCGCACGTTTTTCGGCACTCGCAACAGCGGTACGGTAAACCGTTAATTTTTTCCGCAACGGAATAAACCCGATATAAACGAGAGCGAGCATTAGCGTTGCAACCGCAGTTCCGTCAACCCCCGACAGATAAAAATATCCGCTTACTCCGAGCATGAACGAAAGCAAAAGCGCAAGCGGTTCGACTTCGCTTAACAACAAGCCGTAAGTCATTCCCAAAACGCCCAATGCGCCCGTCGCCGCACCGCCCGAAACAAGTCCGCAAAGAACTCCGCACACTCCGCCGAAACCGAATCCGCGCGTTCTTGCCGCGCAAAGCGTGAACACCGCACCGAGCAAAAACGAAAGCGGAACACTATAAACCTTTATCGGCGAAAGTAAAAGGGTTAGCGCGAACGCAAACGCAAGAAGCGATATATCGTAACGTTTTGGGTGCAGTTCCTTTTTCTTATCGAAATACCCCGAAAAAGCATAAGTGAAAAGAGGATAGGCGATAACCGATGCCAACAGACGAAAAACGCCGTCCATATCGGTGATTCCCGTCATGGCGATGTATGCCGAGCGCAAAGCGCTGACCGATAGCGAAAGAAGCAAACGGTTAAAAAGATATACCGTTGTGTTTTTTTCCTTTGCGGCAAGCACAAAATACAAAAACAAAGCGCAAAACAACGCAAGCGGTATACACGGGTCGAAAAACGCCGAGGCGATTGTACCCAAAAGTGCGCCTTTTCGCCGTTTTTTCGGCACCGCGCACAGAAACGCGCATCCGAACGGCAAAACCCCCGATACAAGCGGGGCAACCCCCAAAATAAACCCGAAAACAGCAAAAACTATATCGGTTTTCAGGGTAGGTGTTAAGATTTTTTCACGAGTCAGTTCCATTTTAGACAATCCGTTCCTTTCTTGTTTGGGTGTTCATTATATCCCCAAACAGTAAGCGCGGTTTGTCGAAGTGAAACCGAATTTTATAGGTCTTTTTTTCTATTTTCGTTAGCGTTTGACAGAGAGCAACGAAAAGAAATATAGTGTATACAAAAAAGATGATTTTTTAGAAAAACCGAAACAGAAGTACGATTTTTAAATTATTTATGTTAAGAATCGCGCTATTACTCTAAAACGATGAAAAAAGTTCGACATTTGGCGTAAAGAAATAACGGCGCACCATCAGATAATCAAGTGAGTCTATTCCGTCGTTGCCGTAAACGTCTGCGGCAACGGTTTGCACGGGATTTAGGTTATAAGTCTTCATGCAAGAGCGTTTTATCATAATATAATCGCCGACATCAAGCGAACCGTTGCAATTAACGTCACCTGCAAGGCAAACGGTTGCTTTGTCGATTGTGTTTCCGTTTACTTCAATGGTAACAACACTTCCCGTTCCGATATAACCCGAAGTCATAAGGTCTTTTCCGCTTGCGCTCTTGACTTTAAGATTTTGTTTGTTGAAATGCTCGGAAAATGAATCAAACGTCATCTTCCAACTTTTCGCTTTCAGATATCCGCTTCCGTCAATATAAAACACGTCGCCCGACGGAGCAATCTCTTTTCGGCTGAAAAATGCGGTATATTGAAGGAAAACCCAACCGATTTTGCCGTTATATTCGGTTTTGCCCCAATATCCGTCGATTTCGGTAACCTCGATAACGGTGCCCTTATTTATCACCGCAAGCGACTCTGTTTCTGTATTCGCTTCGGCGCGAAGGTTTAAACTTTCGGCGAGTCTGTAAAATCCCGTTTCCTTTTTAGTAAGAATAATTTCGGAATCGGGATAGTTATAGGGCATATTCACATACTGTATTCCGCGCACGGCGGCGGTTGCAAACTGCGCCCACGTATAACGCCGTGTCGAAACGATACAAGGCGCGGACTGAACCCCGTCGCCGCCTGCGTTTCCGTGATAAATCACGATAAAATCCTCGTCCATCGACAGAATCGAAACCGAATGTCCTGCCGCAAGACGCACGTGCGCACCGGGGGCGGCTTTCATAAGCAGTTCCTTCACCGTATTCGCGGTAACGCCGCCACTTTTAAGCGTTCCTACATTATAATACAGTCCACTGTTCATCGTATGGTCGATAAACCCAAAGCATTTCCAAAAAATCATTCTCGCAAACGCGAAACATTGTGCGCCGAGCAGGTCAACTTCACAAGTTGCTTTTATGCCCGTCGGGTAATAACGCATACAGTTACAGCTTCCGACCGATTCGATACAATAGGTGCCTGGGATATTATGGCAGGTACATGCCTGACCGTTTTTCGAAAAATATGTACCCGGCATGTGCTCTTCAAGCGGTAACGTTGTTTCGCCGACCTTGACGTACGGTCCGAAATAATCGGGGGTTATGGTTTCTTCCGCCAACTCTGTTCCGTAAAGCGCCAAAACGTCGCAATCCATTTCGCTGTTCGGCACAGAACGGTATTGCAAATATTCGTCGTTTCCGTCAACAAAGCCCTCGTCGCCGTTATTCTCGACATAAATATAATTTGGGTTTTTCTTTATCCAACGGATTTCACCGCTTTGTTCGGGAAAAAATCCCTCGATTCCGTCACGTGTCAAAACGGTTTTTTCAACCCCGTTTTCGTTAACAAAAACAGTATCGTTTTTTAGATACATCATGCCGAAATCGCCAACGTAAAGACATTTTATTTCGGTTTTAAACTCGCAAACCGTAACCATTCGACTTCCGTCGGGCGAACAAGACATTATTTTATTGCCGTTTACAAAAAAGAGTTTATTCTTATAATAATTAAGGTATTTTCCGTCAACTTCGGCGATTTTTTCGACCTCGCCGTCGCTGTTTTTACGGTAAAGTGCGCCGTTTTCGTTATAAATCACGTCGGTTCCGACGTCAACGGCAACACCGCCATACATTATTCGCTCGTCAAAATTATAATCAGAGGCAAACGCCGTGTCGGTAATATTCGCAATCGGCATCAACGCCGAAATAAACACCGCACAAAGCAACACCGCAACAATACGTTTTAACATTTTTGCCTCCTTAATTTTTTAAAAACCCTAATTTTCGACATCATTCGTCATTACCTATAACTATACCACAAACCCACCCCCTCTCGCAACCCTTTTTTTGTGCCTTGCGACTTCTTTTCTATACTGTTGCCTCTCCCAACCTAAAATAACAATAGCGTAGGTTTTTAGGTCATACAAATTCGAACGCAAAACGCGCCTTTCTTAATCGCCGTCGAGCATAAATGCCAAATCCTCGATAATATCTTTCTTGTTTTCGAGCCCGACCGACAAGCGCAATAATTTATCGGTAATTCCGATTCTTTCGCGAATTTCCTTCGGAATCGAGGCGTGAGTTTGGGTAAGCGGATAGGTGATAAGGCTTCGAAAACCGCCCAAACTTTCGGCAAATTTTATGATTTTACCGCCCAAAATCAGTTTTTTCGCAATATCGACGTCTTCAACCGTGAAAGAAACGACACCGCCGAATCCGCTTGACTGCGTCTTCATCAATTCGTGCCCCGAGTGTTCTAAAAGTCCGGGGTAAATCACCGAGCGCACCTCTTTGCGCGTTTTTAAAAATTCGGCAACCGCAAACGCGTTTTCCTGATGTTTTTCCATTCGCATCGGCAAAGTCCGAAGTCCGCGTAACGTCAGCCAACTGTCAAAGGGAGATAGCGCGTTGCCCAACGTCATCGAAATAAACCGAATCGTATCGGCAATTTCTTCATTGTCGGTTATGACCGCGCCTGCAACCGTGTCGTGATGTCCCGACAAAAATTTCGTTGCCGAATGAATGACGATATCCGCGCCGAGTTTAATCGGATTTTGGAAATAGGGCGTTAAAAAGGTGTTGTCTATCGCAAAAATCACGCCTTTTTCCTTGCAAATCTCTGCAATTTCTGCAATCGGCGCAACCTTCATCATCGGGTTTGTCGGCGATTCGGCAAAAACCATTCTCGTCTTAACGTCAATTCTTTGTCTTACGTTTTCGCTTTTGCTCATATCGATAAATTCGAACTCTATCCCGTATTTCGAAAAAATATTCATCGCCAAACGGTATGTACCGCCGTAAAGGTCGTCGGAAAGCAAAACGCGATCGCCGTTTTTGAGCATCGAAAACACGGTATTAACCGCGCCCAAGCCCGACGAAAAGGCGAAAGCGTACGAACTTGATTCAAGTTTTGCAAGAGCGCGTTCGAGCAAAGACCTTGTTGGGTTAGATAAACGCGTGTATGAATATTCGTAACCGCCGCCAAAGGTCGAGGTTTGGAAAATCGGAGGCGAAACGGCATCTTCATAAGTGTTATTGCCGTCGCCGAGAACCGAAAGGGTATCTTTTTCAAACATAATCATCACCATAGTTAGAATATGTAGAAAAATGTCAATGTGTGACTGTTTTGAGCGTTAATGCGAGAAGAGTCGAACCCGAAACGCCTACGGCGGTTATTTTTGGTAACTTTACTACGTTCTTCCACACGTATATCCGCGAAATTCGATGAAGTATTGACGGAAATTGGCTTTTCAAAACCGTTTTGTGTTCAACTCTCCTCGCATTTATTCTAAAAAACACTTGACAATAAATAAAAACGGTGATAGAATGATTGACGCAAAAAGTGCATATAATATGCACGTAATATGAATATAGCGGAATTGTGTAACGGTTAGCACGACAGACTCTGACTCTGTTTGTTGGGGTTCGAATCCCTATTCCGCTGCCAGAAAAACCGACAAGTTTCGACTTGTCGGTTTTTCAACTAAATCCACCCTTGCGGGTGGGTGAAATATTGCTTTGCAATGTGAAATACGCCTGCGGCGTGTGAAATTCGCCTCGACGGCGAGTGGGTGGATTT
>JAGBUH010000055.1 GCA_017630915.1 Clostridia bacterium | reverse complement strand
TGGTGAGGGTCGTTCCTTGGCGTCTTTTCACGATTTGCGCGGCGTCAACTTCACACATATAAAAGAGTGGTATTTTGACGAGTTCATACCCACGGAGAACGTGCGACGGACACCCGAAATAAAACGGGCGGGTTATCTGTTTTCGCAAGCATACGAAACCGTTAACCGTAACCGTGAGTTATTCGGCGAACCGCCCGTCAAAGTTATCTTTACGGCAAATGCATTTTCACTCGATAGTTCAATCTTGGCGTGGTTCGGCTTGATAGACGTTATTCAGACTATGCAACGTAAGGGTCAAAAGCGTTACACCGACCGCGAACGTTCAATCTATATAGAACTATGCGAGTCAAACGAAATCAGCGAGGCAAAACGAAAGACCGTTCTTTATAGAGCGTGTAGCAATAACCAACAGTTCATAAAAACCAACATTGAAAACAAGTTCGACGACGTGGCACTCTACGCCACCAAACGGGACATTGCGTGGATTGAATACGAACCGTTGGTTAACTTCGACAATCAAATCACTATCTATCGCCACAAGTCCACGGGCGCGTTACATATTGCACGTAAAGCCGACAAGAACGCCGCCGATTGTTTCACTCGCGATATGCGGGGACGTATGTTGACGAAATGGGTGTCGGTGGTTCGCATGGGTATGTTTGACCGCCGTATCACTTTCGATAGTGCCGACACCTATTATATGACCGACACCATTTTCGACAAGTCGGTTAAGTCTTTGTAATTCTCGAAAAGTTCAACGTTGAACTTTTATTCTTTGGTTCTAACGCCTTACGTGGGGCGTGAATAACGGGGGTGCTACGTGCCGCAACCATAACTTGATTTGCGCACCGAAATGCGCGCGGCGGGATTAAATCAAGCCCAACACCCCCGACCCCTTATAAAAGGAGAACTAACCAATGTCCATTTTTTCCGATATGATAAAATCAATGGTTCAAGAAGAAATCAAAAACGCTTTCGCGGAAATCAACACACCACCCACACCCGAACCCACACCCGAACCCACACCCGAACCAACACCAACGGTTACACCCGAACCCACACCAACGGTTACACCCGAACCGAACACCACGTCGTTTGACGCGAACGCATTTCGCGCCGAACTCAAAAATGAGATTGGTTCATTCTTGAAAGACGCGCTTAACGGCGAGATTGCAACCGTTGAGGAAGTGAACCCCGACGACGCAGTAAAAGCGATGTTGGGGTTTGACAAATAACCAAAGGAGACTTGAAACGAATGGGTAAAACAGACGTAAAAGCACCGTCGGTTAGAGCAACCGACACCGCATACATTAATAACAATGTATACGCAATCGTTAACGAGGCACAGAAACCAGCCAATGGCGCGCACGCCGTAACAGTTCAAGACACCGCCTCGTTTATTGACTTCGGAAATAGTGTTCTTTCTTCCAACGACGCAACCGAAGTTTTTACACAGACACTTCTTTTGATGATGGCGCGTTCATACACCACTTGGCGACCTTACGAAAGTTCGTTGCGCGACCTTATGGTAAGCGGCGAAGAATGGGGCGCAATCTATCAGAAGATTGACGCCGAAGTCCCCGATTTCGTAAGCGACGAAACATTCGAACTTGTGGACGGACAGAGCGTCGACCAATACGTTGTTCGCAAGCCTACACCGTCACAGAAACTTTTTGTTAAGCGTTCACCTTACTCAAACTTTGTAACCATTGGACGCAAACAG
>JAGBUH010000054.1 GCA_017630915.1 Clostridia bacterium | reverse complement strand
GAGTACCAAGAGCGGGGGTAGAAGTCATACCGCCGGTAAGCGAGCCGAGGTTGTTGAGCAAACTGAGTTTGAGAACGTACTTTGCAAAAAGGAAACCGACAATCATCGGAACGATAGTCATAATAATACCGTAAACAAAGTACATCGCGTCAAAGTTTTCCACAAATTCTGCACCGCCGGGGATACCTGCACCGACAAGGAAGAGAACCAAACCGAGCTCTCTGAAAAGCTTCAAAGTGTGGGTGTTGGGCATGATATTCACTTTACCGATACGGGAGAAATGTCCCATAACCAAACTTACGAGTAGACAACCGCCTGTTGTGGTGAGTGAGAAGCAAGTTCCGCTCAAACCGTCGCCCGAAAGCGGGATTTTAACCTGACCGAGAATTGTTCCGAGTATTGCCGCAAGAGAAAAAGCTGCGATACCCATGTGGTCGATGTCAAATAATTTGCCGACTACTGATTTCTTCTCGTTTTCTTCTTTGATAACGAGTTTTGCACGTTCTTCTTCCATATTAGCTTTTGTGAGCTTCGGAATAAGCTGAACAAACAACACAACGCCGATAACGCCGAAGATATAAGCGATACCGTGACCAACCGAAACAAGCGCCTGATATTCGCTTGCAACAGTCGCTTTCGCTGCTGAAAAAGCAGGGGTAGAAGTCAACGAACCCGAAAGAAGACCGACAATCATTGCGACAAAACCGTCTTGTTCGGTTATGCTTCCGCCGTAACCTACGACTTCGCCCATGGCGATACATCCTGCGGCAGATAAACCGCCTGCAATAATGATAATTAAACCAAGAAGAACATAGGATTTAAAGTTTTTCTTGAAGTTGCCGAAGAATTTAGGTCCTGCAATAAAACCAACCGAGGTTACGAACAAAACAAGACCGAGCGATTCAATCAACGAAAGGCCGCTGTTGAAATCGTATTCTTTTGCGGAACCCGAGAACAAAAGCATACCGCTTTCATTTACCGAGAAGCAAAGCGCACCGATGATAAGCGCGATGATAAATACACCTGCATCACCGAGCGAAATGCCCTTGACGGTGATTCTGCCAAGCGCATAACCCGCCATTAAAACCGCAAATACAACAAAAAGTAATGTTGAAATATTACTAATGGAGATAACTCCACCGAATAAACTCATTTTTAATGTTCCTCCGTTAACTGTTCACTTTTCTTGTGTAATCGGGGAGGAGTTTGGGCGAAATGGTATCGGTATTGATACCTGCGTCGGAAATTTCCTTCTCGAACTTAGTTACATGGTCGAGGGTGAGTTTGCCGAGTTTAAC
This sequence comes from Clostridia bacterium, assembly GCA_017630915.1. Lineage (GTDB taxonomy): Bacteria > Bacillota > Clostridia > Oscillospirales > CAG-382 > Coliplasma. Next base: position 9,471 of record JAGBUH010000054.1, on the reverse strand, counting down.
GTCTTTGCAAACCGCACCTGCACTCTTACCTGCGATTCTGCCGAATACGATAATATCAAGCAACGAGTTGCCCATAAGTCTGTTCTTACCGTGGATACCGCCAACAGCCTCACCTGCAACGAAAAGGTTCTTAACGTTGGTAGTCATACCGTCGGGGGTGATATCCAAGCCGCCGTTTTGATAGTGAAGTGTGGGGTAAACAAGAATCGGCTCTTTGCGGATGTCGATACCGTATTTACCAAACATTCTCATCATAGCAGGAATACGTTTTTCGATAGTGCCTTCGCCGCCGATTTTTTCAATCATCGGGGTGTCAAGCCAAACTGCTTTACCTTGGTCGGTTTCGACACCGTTTCCGCGAGTAGAACATTCGCGAATAATAGATGCGGCAGAAACGTCTCTCGTTTCAAGCGGGTGCATAAATACTTCGCCGTTTACGTTAACGAGCTTAGCACCGAGCGAACGAACCTTTTCGGTAACCAATGCGCCGAAGATTTGTTCGGGATAAGCAGCACCCGTCGGGTGATATTGCAAGGTTTCTGCGTAAAGAAGCTTTGCACCTGCGCGGTAACCCAAAACCAAACCGTCAGCGGTTGCGCCGTAGTGGTTGGAGGTGGGGAAGCCTTGATAATGCATTCTACCTGCACCGCCGGTAGCGATGATAACGGTTTTTGCTCTTGCAACAAGGATTTCCTTGGTTTCCATGTTGAGCAATACAGCACCTGCCGCCGCACCGTTTTCGTCGAGTATAAGTTCAATAGCAGAGGTGAAATCAACAACGGGAATTTGTCTGTTAAGAACTTCGTCGCGCAAAGTTCTCATAATTTCAGCGCCCGAGTAATCCTTCGCCGCGTGCATACGTTTTCTCGAAGTGCCGCCGCCGTGAGTGGTAACCATAGTGCCGTCTTCGGTTTTGTCGAATTCAACACCGAGGTCGCTCAACCATTTGATTGCTTCGGGAGCATCGCAAACAAGTCTTTCCAAAAGTTCGCGCTTTGCGGCAAAGTGACCGCCGCCGAAAGCGTCAACAAAGTGAATAGCAGGGGAGTCGTTGGGCTTATCAGCCGCTTGAATACCGCCTTCTGCCATCATAGTGTGTGCGTCACCGATACGAAGCTTTGTGACGATCATAACGTTTGCGCCGGCTTCGTGCGCTTCGATAGCAGCGGAAGAACCTGCACCGCCGCCACCGATGACAAGAACGTCAACATCGTAGTCGGGGTTGTCAAGATTTACACAATTGGGACAAACACGGCTGTGTGCTTGCAATGTGTCAGCGAGTTCCTTGGGAACTTTGTCGCCCTTGTTGGGGCCTATTTGAAGCAACTCGAATTCGTCTTGCTTGTAGTCGGGGTGATATTCAGCAAGTAAATCGGTCTTTTGTTGTGCAGTCATGCGGGCGGGTTCAAGAGCGATGTTCTTTTCTCTTGCCGCTTCAACAGCTGCCAAAGATTTTTGAAATTTTTCGGAATACATCTCTTTAACCCTCCTTATTTCTCGATATCGCGGTTGTTGTAAAGTTCTTTCATCTCGTCAATCGGCTTTTGCATCAATGCCTCGATGAGTTCTTTAAACGTACCGTCTTTAATTTCTTGTACACGGTTGTCAAGATGCTCACAGTTGGGAGCAAGATACTTACCGTTGATACGTCTTGCAAGCATAGCAACTTGGGGATGAGAAATACCGGCGGGGCAACGCGAAGAACAAACACCGCACATTACGCAGTCGAAAGATTCCTCGGCGCATTTTTCGAAATCGCCTCTTTGAGCGTATGCTATGTATTGCATAACGTTAAGTTCTTGGGTACATGCTTTTGTACAAGCGTTACAACCGATACAAGCGTAAATTTCGGGGTACAATTGCATCATAACCGCTTCGGAAGCAGTTACCTTGTTCATATCATAAACCTGCTTAACAAGCGGGAAGAAGGGAAGAGTAGCAATATACATATTGTCCTCTACCTTTGTTTGACAAGCAAGACAGGATTTTAATTCTCTGTCGCCTTTAATACGGTAGATTGTAGCACAAGCGCCGCAAAAACCGTTTCTGCAACCGCAACCGCGAACTAATTGATAACCCGCGTATTCCATTGCATTCATTATAGTCAAATTGTCCGGCACTTCATATTTTTTACCGAACAGAAAAATGTTTACCATGTTTGACATAAGTTGTAAAAACTCTCCTTTTGTCGATATATATGGGAATTATGCATAAGAATCGAACGAATCAATATTCGTCGGGTAATTCGTCCAATTCGTCAAAACGGAATACGGGACCGTCTTTGCAGACGTATTTTGAACCGACGTTACATCTGCCGCATTTACCGATAGCGCATTTCATTTTAAGTTCAAGCGTGGTATAAACCTGAGTTTTCTCAAAACCGAGCGAATAAAGACCGTCAAGAGTGAACTTGATCATAATGGGCGGTCCGCAAAGTACGGCAGTCTTGTTGGTGTCAAAACCGAGTTCCTTTACGTAGTTAGGAACAAAACCAACGTGACCGTCCCAACCTTCTTGTTCGCGGTCGATTGTAAGATGTACGTTTACGCCTTCGTCGGTAGCCCATTCTTCAATAATTTCTTTATATTGAAGAAGGTCGTCTTTACTTCTCGAACCGTAAACGATATCGATAGTACCGTATCTTTCGCGATAGTGACGGCAATAGTTAATAACCGAACGTAACGGCGCAAGACCGACACCGCCCGCAACGAAAAGCAAATTCTGTCCGACGAACGCATCGTCAACGGGGAAGTTCTTTCCGTAAGGACCGCGAAGCGTTATCTGCTGACCGACTTCTGCTTGGTGAAGCCATTCGGTAACACAACCGCACTTCTTGATTGAAAATTCCATATATTCGGTGTTAGTGGGGGAGGAAGTTATCGAAAACATCGCCTCGCCTACACCGGGAATCGAAAGCATCGCGCATTGACCGGGCATGTGGTCAAACGCCTTCTTTCCGTCGGGAGTAACCACGCGGAAAGTTTTAATATCGGGAGTATCAATTCTAACGTCGGTGATAACGCCGACTACGGGGATCAAAGGTTCTTTCATTAAACTCATCAGTCGTTACCTCCGATCGTTTTCATAACCTTAACAATATTCATCGAAATGGGGCATTTTGCCAAACATCTGCCGCAACCCACACAACCGAATATGCCTTCGTTGTTTTCGGGATAGTAAACGAGTTTGTGCATGAATCTCTGTCTGAAACGCTCTACTTGACTAAGACGGTTGTTGCCGTGAGCCATTTTGGTAAAGTCAGAATACATACAGGAGTCCCAACAACGAAAACGAATAACGCCGTTTCCGTTATTAAATTCTTTAATGTCATAACATTGACAAGTCGGGCAAACAAATGTACAAGTACCGCAACCCAAACAAGATTCCGAAAGGGTTTTCCATTCGGGACGGTTGAAAAGTTCGTCTGTCTTTCCACCGCCGAAGTTTTCGGTAGTGAGCGAAGCAAGAGGAAGACGTTTCATAATTTCAGCCGTCTTTGCCTTTTGTTCGTTAACGGCAGAATCGTCACATTCGTCGAGATTTAATTTATCAAGCAACGCCTTGCCCTTTTCGGTGTTAGCGTTCCAATAAAGCGCATCTTCGGTCTTCCAAACGGTAATATCGCCGTTGGGGGAAGTTGCATCAATGCCGAAGGTATTACAGAAACAGGTTTCCGACGGTCTTGTACAAGCAACCGAGATAATAACGCCGTGTTCTCTGCGGTTGGCATAATAACTGTCGCAGGGTTCTACTAAGAATACTCTGTCAAGAATGTCAAAGCTTCTTACGTCGCAAGCGCGAACGCCGAACACAACAAAATCTTCGGATTCGGTACGGATATCTTTGATTTCGATGTTCTTGCCTTCAACCTTGAATTCCATAAGGTTTTCAACTTGGGGGAAGAAGAAATCTTTGAGACTCTTTACGGTGTTGAGTTCGTTACTCCATTTAACGCCGTTTTCCCATTTGGTATAAACCGCTTTGCCGTCATCGTTGTCAACGGGCAAATATACAGTCGCGTTTTTAGAAATCTCAGCAAAAATTTTGTCAAGAGAGTCAATAGAACACTTAAACATCAGTTGTCCCTCCCTTCAAAAATGTCGGCAGCTTCGATGTCTTCGGTTGTGTAGTTCACAAGCGGAGCGCGAGAACCGACTTCATCACCTGCTTGGTATTCGCCATAGAAACCGTCAATATCCTTGATGAATTTGCGGTTCAATAGGTGAAGCGGAATATGTTGAGGACAAACTCTCGAACATTCGCCGCAGTCGGTACATCTGCCTGCAACGTGGAATGCGCGAATGATGTGGAACATCTTTTCTTCGAAACTGTTTGCCGCCGCTTTGTTTTCAACACCTGATTTGGGGTTGTCAAATACACACTTTTCGCAAGTACAAGCAGGGCAGATATCTCTACACGCGTTGCAACGGATACATTTAGAAAGTTCGTTTTGCCAGAAAGCAAATCTTTCGTCAGGCGTCATTTGTTCAAGTTTTGTAACTTCGTCGAATCTGTTAGATTCCAAAACTTCGCCTTCGTCGCCGATAAGTTCGTCGTATGCAACGTGCTTTTTGCTCTTGCAGTTAATGCAACGTTCGGAAAGTACGTTGGTTGCATCAATGTCGAACTTGTCGCCGTAAATTGTGTTTACAGTAATTTTGTCACCGCAATCAATCGAAGAAATACCGTCGCCGGTGATTTCCTTGATTTTGTTTATATCAACCATGCCTTCGCAGGGGATACCAATTGCATAAACCTTTTCTCTGTCGAAACGGTGTTCGGTAAGAAGTTGGTTGAAGCTGTAAGTGTCGCAGGGTTTGAGGAAAACAAGAATCTTGCCTTCCGCCTTGCGAGTTTTTTGAACAAGGTATTTGGAGAAGTTTGCTCCGCAAAAATCGTTCCAAACGAAATTGTTTTTAATATCATCTTTATCGGTAAAAACGGCAGGGGTGATATCGTAATCGAATTCGCCCTTTCTCCAACCCAAAACAGAGCAAACATCGCCGTTTTCAAGCATCGAAATCGCTTTTTCTACCAAGATGTCACGACTTATTTTTTGCATCTGAGGTCCTCCAATCTCTTGTTTTCACCAAGTGCTGCTACCTTTTCGGCAAAATCATTCATAGTAGCGGCGAATTTTGCGCCTTCTGCCGCAGAAACCCATTCAACACGGGTGCGCTCTCTTTCAATGCCGAGGTAATCGAGCATCGAGAAGAGAAGTGCCATTCTACGTCTTGTATAGTAGTTACCCGAGGTGTAGTGACAGTCACCGGGGTGGCAACCGCAAAGGATAACACCGTCAGCGCCTCTTTGGAAAGCGCGGAGAATGAACATCGGGTTTACTCTGCAAGAACAGGGTACGCGTATGATTTTAACGTCGGCAGGGTAGTTAAGGCGGTTGTTACCTGCAAGGTCTGCACCTGCATAAGAACACCAGTTACAGCAAAATGCCACAATCAAGGGCTTGTATTCTTTTACTTGCATATTGCATCTACCTCCGCCATAATTTGTTCGTTTGCAAATCCTTTAAGGTCCATAGCACCCGAAGGACATACAACGGTACAACAACCGCAACCCTGACAAACCGCAGGATTTACTACCGCGATTCTGCGAACTAACGTAGTTCTGTCGGGCATACGGAATTCTTTAGCTTCATAAGTAATAGCGCCGTAAGGACAAACTCTTTCACACGAAGAACAACCGTTACACATCATTTCGTTGGAATGTGCAACACACGGGTTGCCTACAAGTTTGTCTTTTGCGAGCAAGCCGATAACCTTAGCGGCTGCCGCGCCTGCTTGAGAAACGGTTTCGGGAATATCCTTCGGACCTTGACATGCGCCCGAGAGGAATACACCTGCCGTCGGACTTTCAACGGGGCGCAACTTCGGGTGCGCTTCGGTGAAGAAGTCGTTGGTGTCCATACTTGCGGTGAGCATGGTTGCGAGCGAACGAGCCGACTTGTCGGGTTCGATTGCAGCGGCAAGAACAACTAAGTCTGCTTCAATCTTTAATTGCTTGTCGGCGAGGAGGTCGGACGCCTGAACGATGAGCTTGTCGCCTTCGGGGCTAACCTTACCAACCATACCCTTGATGTAGTGAACGCCGTATTCTTCAACTGCTCTGCGGTAGAATTCGTCGAAGTTCTTACCGGGAGTTCTTACGTCGATATAGAATACGTAAACGTCTGTATCGGGATATTTATCTCTTGTGAGCATCGCGTGTTTCGCCGTGTACATACAGCAAATCTTCGAGCAATATTCCTTGCCCTTTTCGGCACACGCGTCGCATCTCGAACCAACACATTGTACAAACACAATCGTTTCGGGGTGCTTTCCGTCGGAGGGACGGAGAAGTTTACCTGCGGTAGGACCTGCCGCGTTGGTAAGACGTTCAAATTCAAGCGAAGTGATAACGTCTTTCGATTGGTTGTATGCAAATTCGTCGAATTTGTCCATGCTTATCGGGTTAAAGCCGGTTGCAACAACGATAGCGCCGTACTTTTCTTCGATATATTCGTCTTTTTGAGTGTAGTCGATAGCACCTGCGGTACAAACCTTCGCGCAGACACCGCACTTGCCGTTTTTGAGCATGTTGCAGTTGTCGGGGTCAATGGTTGCAACCTTGGGTACTGCTTGTGCAAAAGGAATGTAAATCGCGCGTCTTGTGTCCATACCGAGGTTGAACTCGTTAGCACATTTCTTCATAGGACACTTTTCGGTACAAAGACCGCAACCTGTACAAAGGTCTTCTTTTACGTAACGTGCATTTTTCTTGATAGTAACGTCAAAGTTGCCCACGAAACCCTTAACTTCGGAAACTTCGCTGTACGAGAAAATGCGAATTTTTTCGTGTTGAGCAACGTCAACCATTTTAGGCGTAAGAATACAAGCCGCACAGTCAAGAGTCGGGAAGGTTTTATCAAGTTGCGCCATTTTACCGCCGATGGTTGGCTTCTTTTCAACGATGTCAACTTCAAAACCTGCATCCGCGATATCAAGAGCGGTTTGAATACCTGCGATACCGCCGCCGATAACTAACGCGCGTTTGGTAACGGGCGATTCGCCAGGGGTAAGCGGAGTGTTAAGATTAACCTTCGCAACAGCTGCTTTGCCGAGGATTATTGCCTTTTCGGTACCGATAGGCATTTCCTTATGTACCCAAGAACATTGTTCACGGATATTAGCAATCTCAACCATATAAGGGTTAAGACCTGCGGCAGCGGCAGTCTTGCGGAAAGTCGCTTCGTGCATACGCGGTGAGCAAGAACAAACAACGATACCTGTAAGGCGATGTTCCTTTATCGCGTCTTTAATAATATCTTGTCCCGCTTGGGAACACATATATTGATAGTTGGTGGAAAAGACAACACCGGGTTCTCTTTTCAATGCTTCGGAAACCGCTTCTACGTCAACCGTACCTGCGATGTTACTACCGCACCAACATACAAAAACACCAATTCTTTGCATAATGCCTTTTCCTCCTTACTTAGTATATTTTCTGAATGCGCTGACGATTGCCTGTTGAGGCATATCTTCGTCAAGAAGCGCAGGGATGTCGTTTGCAGTCAAACGGTTGTTGCCTTGCTTGCGAATTGCGGCAAGACGTACCGCCTCAACCAGTTTTGCGGGTTCAACGCCTCTCGGACATCTTTCGACACAGGCAAAACAGATCAGACATTTGTAAAGCGATTCCGATTCGAGCAACGGCTCGATATCACCCGTTTCAACCATATAAACGAATTGATGAGGATGATATTCCATCTCGTCGTATGCAGGGCAGGTGCCCGAGCACTTACCGCAACGCATACATTTTCTCGGATTAACACCGCTGATTCGAATCAATTCTTCTTGAAGATTCTTTTTATTACTGCTCATCGGCGTCCTCCTTTACTCCCAAAGCATCGGCGAGAAGTTCGGTGATGTAAACCACGGGAATCTCGCAACCGCTCTTTTCGAGGTTGTATTTACAAAGCGGACAAGCGGTTACGATAACTTCCGCACCTGCATTCATCGCGCTGTTGAACACATTGTTGCTCTTTTTGTTTGCCAATTCGGGGCTTTCCAAACGGACGTAACCGCCGCAACATTCGTTACGCGCGGGATAAACGATTGCTTCACCGCCGATAGCGCGGATAAGGTCCTCGATAATCGAGGGATTTTCGGGATCATCCATACGCATAACAGAATTAGGTCTCAAAAGCAAACAGCCGTAGTAAGCGGCAACCTTTTTGCCGTTTAAGGAGTTGACAACCTTTTCTTTAACCTTGTCAAAACCGATAACGTCGCGCAAAAGTTCAAGATAATGGTAAATCTTGGTTTCGCCGTTGTATTCATCTTCCGCCATATAGCGATTAACCTTGCCGGCAAATTCTTTGTCGGTTTGAATTGCATAATTAGTTTGCTTAACAACGTTGTGACAAGCCGAGCAAACGGTTACCAAATCGGTTTCTTTTCTAAGCGCTTCTTTAAGAATACGCACAGAAGAAAGTTTTGTGGCAACTTCGTCCTTTGCGGTGGTGAAAACGCCGCCGCAACATTGCCAATTTTCTATCTCTTCCAGTTCTGCGCCCAAAACTTCGGCGCATTTTCTTGCATAAACGTCAAGAATCTTCGCCTTGTTTTTAAGCGTACAGCCGGGGAAGTAACTGAACTTCATTAAATAATACCTCCGGTTTTTTGAAATCAAACCATCTGTTCGGGGTGGAATACCTCGTCAAATTTTTCGCTTGTGAGGAAACCGAGTTCAACACACGCTTCCTTCAAGGAAATGTTATCTTTGAACGCCTTTTTCGCGGTCTTTGCGGCGTTTTCGTATCCGATATAGGGGTTAAGTGCGGTGACCAACATAAGCGAGTTGTGAAGGTTGTGATGCATCTTTTCTTTGTTCGCCTTGATGCCTACTGCACAGTTCTTATTGAAGGAAACAATCGCTTCTGCCAACAATCTTGCAGATTGAAGGAAGTTGTAAATACAAACCGGCATAAATACGTTAAGTTCAAAGTTACCCTGAGATGCCGCCATGCTGACAGCAACGTCGTTACCCATAACCTGAACTGCAACCATTGTAACAGCTTCACATTGGGTGGGATTAACCTTACCGGGCATAATCGAAGAACCGGGTTCGTTTTCGGGAATAAAGATTTCACCCAAACCGTCTCTCGGACCCGAAGCGAGCCAACGAATGTCGTTTGCAATCTTCATCATATCGCAAGCCAACGCCTTGATTGCGCCGTGCGCGAAAACGAGTTCGTCTTTCGAGGTGAGCGCGTGGAATTTGTTGGCAGCGGTAACAAATTTCTTGCCGGTGATGTTGCTAACTTCTTCTGCAACTCTTTCGGCAAAACCCTTGGGAGCGTTCAAACCTGTACCAACCGCGGTACCGCCGAGCGCGAGTTCGCGCAAAGGTTCAATCGAACGTTTGATGAGTTCGACGTCTTTTTCCAAGCTCGATCTCCAACCGCTGATTTCT